>CAYYGI010000009.1:1937-8684 GCA_964471085.1 uncultured Acidimicrobiaceae bacterium | reverse complement strand
CGATTGATTCGTCGGCACCAGCGCTCATCCCGCTGCTAGATCTTGCAGCGCCGCCTTTCGGTGTGCAGGTGCGTGCCACGGCGCCGATCGCTGCTTCTATAGTCGCAGTCTTCCCGGCTGAGATTGCTCCGGGTATTCCGGGGGAGATCCTCGACCCCGGTGAGACCACGACGACAACTCTTGAGGGAGCCACGACAACGACGGCGCCGACCGAACAGAGAGTGGAGAGAGGGCTTGCCGGCACGGTTGGTATTGCCGCATCGTCCACAGAGTGGATTGTTCCAATCGACACATTCCCGGGGAACCGGACGACGATGTGGGTGATGAACACCGGCGTCGAAGCAGTCGCAGTTGAAGCGAGACCACTCGGTGAAGTCGATTTCTACGGAGAGGAACAGATATTCACTGTTGCCCCGGGAACCATTGCTCCCGTCGAGGTCGAGGTCGGCATCGGAATCTTTGGCTACCACGTCGATGCAGACGGCCCAGTCTCGATTGCTTGGGAGATGTGGGGCGAACGCGGAGCGGTGCTTGTTGTCGGGATTCCGGGGCAGTGAGCGATGCTGAAGTACGAGTCGTGGTCGTGCTCATCGTCGTTGTGGCAGCATTAGGAGTCGCAGCTATCGCGACGAGAGTCCTGCGCCCTGTGCACCCCGTGATAGACGTCGGTGACGTTGGTGATCGACCCGGCGTTGTACTCTTCACCTCCACGGAGTGCGGAACTTGTAGAGAGGCAATAGCGGTCCTCAAGGAGGAGTCGATCTCGTTCCGGGAAGTGACGTACGACCTCGAGCCACATCGTTTCGAGATGTGGACCGTGTTCGCTGTCCCCCTCACGGTCGTTCTCGATGCCGATGGTGAGGTACGAAAAATGATTTCTGGCGTACCGAGACGACGTGAACTGCGTCGTGCTGTAGCAGCAGCGCGAATAGCTATCTCGTGAGAGAGTCCTTGGCTATACGTCACGCCCCCCTTACTCTTGGCCGGTCATGATGGTTGCTTGTGTTCGTTGTTCCGGTCGTGCTACGACAATGCTTACGTATAACCACGCGGGCGCAGCAGCATTTCTCGATGACGTGAGAGGCCACGAGAAGGTGTACGACGGGATGCTTTTGTGTGAGCAGCATGCAAGTGGATTTGTAGCACCGGTCGGGTGGACGACTACCGATCGGAGAGTCTTCGAGCCTCGACGCCGAGAAGGTGAGGCGGGATGAGTCGTGCCGATTGATAGAGATGTACTCGAAGCTGTGAGAGAGATGGACGAGCCCCAACTGCGGCGGCTGTATATGTTGACGCGAGCGAGACTCGAACAGCGCGGCCACAAGTTCCCTGATCTCGGATCAGGGGTCAAACTGCGCCAACAGATGGTACGGTGTGGGAAGGAGAGCTGTTCAACCTGCCCTCACGGTCCTTATGTGTACGCGTACTGGGCCGAGGAAGGGAAGCAGCGATCAAAGTATCTCGGGACGCTCGACGATGTGCCTGAAGCTGGTGACATCGATAAAAAGTAGACACTACGGGTACAAACAATTATATTTCTAGTAGTCGCTGGGCAGCGACTGTTTTCGGAGGTCACATGAGGAAGGCATCAATTGACGGTCTGGTCTGCACGTCGTGCGGGGAGAGATCCGTTATCCAGATAGAGATGAAGCTGCCGGATGGTACCGAGGTGGTGTTTTGTTCCTGTCATGTGTGCGAAACGAAGTGGTGGGATCGCGAGGGGGAGACGATCGCTGTTGATGGGATCATCGACCTCGTCGGAGAGGACTGAACAGCCCAGGAAGCAGGGGGAATCAGGCGGTAAGCGGGAGTACACACGACGTGTCAAGCCATCGTTCAAACCGCATAGCTCGTTACGCTACGCCTTGTGACTGCCACTCTCCCCACGGACGCTCCTGACTCGCCGGAGCTCTTGGAACCACTGCCCCGTTCGGAGGGAGAACTAGCTCGCACCGCGGCCGTGTCGAAGTGGTATGTGTTCGCTCTCGTTGCTGCGCCGACCGTACTCATCCTCTTGACGATGTCTGGGGTGCTCGGCCCCCTCCTTCGTGATGGTCAGTCGTTGTGGCGTCTCCCCTATCTCCTTGTCGCTACCACACCGACCGGAGGCGACATGGGAGCACACGTGCTCTTGCCAAAGGTGGTTCTCGAGGGCTTGTTGACATCAGGCCGCCTCCTCGGTTGGAGCATGGACTGGTTCGCGGGTTTCCCCGTGTTGTACTTCTACTTTCCGCTCCCGGTATTCGCCACGATTGCACTCGACCTCGTCCTCCCGTACGGCGTAGCGTTCAAGTTGGTAACTATTGCCGGGCTCGTCGCCCTCCCCGCCGTCGGGTACTTCTTTGTGCGATTCCTTGGATTCACGAGGTTCGTTGCAGCTATTGCAGGAGTCTCAGGCTCACTCTTCGTGTTCATGGAGAGTTTCTCGATCTTTGGTGCGAACATCAAGTCGACGCTTGCGGGACAGTTCTCTTTCGGGTGGGCATTCGCCTTCTCGATTCTCTACATTGGAATGATTGTTCGTTCTTCTCGCATTGGTCGCAGATTCGACGTCTGGGCTGGTGTAGTGCTCGGTATGACAGCGCTCTCGCACGTCATCTCGACGATTGTTGCTGTCATTGTTGTGGCACCGCTTCTGCTCGCGCCCCTTGCATGGGTTGTTGTGGATCGGGAGAGGGCGCGAAAAGCAATTCCAGGTGCCGTGGTTGTTGCATCCTCATGGGTCGTCGGCTTCGGGATTTCAGCGCTCTGGTCCCTTGCACTCGGGGTCAACACTCTTGAAGGCATGACTTCGGATATGGGGTGGTCTCCTGTCACTGCCATTGTCGGGAACTATCAGAATCCCGGTTCTCTGATTCCCGGAGAGCTTGTGCCCGTGTTGGTGATTGGCATCATTGGGATGATCTGGACAATGTTGAGGCGTGACAATGTAGGGATTGCGGTATGGCTCACGCTCTTCCCTGCAATCGGGTACTTTCTCATTGCTCACTTCGAGTTCACCATCCTCTACAACGCGAGGCTTCTCCCGTACTGGTACTTCGGGCTCTTCATCTTTGCAGGAATCGCAATCGCGTTTCTCGCGTCTGCTATCGGGCGTCTGTTCGCGAATCGTCACCGGGCGACACTTGTAGCTGGAAGCGTGGCTGTCGTGTTGATGGTTGGTGCATCGGCGCTCTCAATGCACGACCTTCCAGGTTGGGTGAAGTGGAACTACGAGGGCTACGAAAGCAAAGCAGTCTGGTCCGAGTACGAGAACCTCATGGAGACGGTAGAGAAGTTGCCGCCTGGTCGGATCATGTGGGAAGCGAACTCAGACATGAACAAGTACGGGACCCCGATGGCGCTGATGCTCTTCCCGTTCTGGTCCGAAGAGCACCCATCAATGGAGGGCTTGTTCTTCGAGAGCTCTCTCACCACGCCATTCCACTTCTTGAACGCAGCCACGGTCTCATACAGGCCCTCGAATCCGGTGCGGGGGCTCAACTACCATCGGATGGATTTCCACCGTGGCACGAAATACCTTGCTGTCTTCAATGTTGCGTACTTCGTCTCTTTCACCGAGGAGGCGCGCCTCGCAGCCGAGGACTTCGGCCTTGAGGTGTTGGCAGTTGCGGAACCGTGGACGATCTTTGCTCTCCCTGAATCCAACCTCATCGATGTAGCTACCATCGAGCCGGTCGTGTGGGCGGGGGAGATGAGGTTCGCGGATGCTGCACTCGAGTGGTACGACGATGTCGAGAATCTTGATAGCTGGCTCGTCGAAGATGGTCCTGAGGAATGGCGACGGGTGACGAACGTCACCGAGAGGCTCTCCGATCAACGCCCCATTCAGCAAGTCAACGCCGTGGACAAAGAAGTTGTTGTGACCGTGTTCGAGGATCACGAGGTCTCGTTTACCACGAATGCAGTTGGAGTCCCTCACCTTGTGAAGGTCTCGTACTTCCCCAACTGGAGAGTCAGAGGAGCTGAAGGTGTATACCGGATTGCCCCCTCGCTGATGATGGTGATCCCGACTCAGGCGGATGTAACACTTCAGTTCGGGAACCGATGGGTCGAGAATCTCGGTAAGACTCTCACCGTGCTCACACTGTTGGGACTTGGTGTGTATGGCGTGGTCATGCGACGACGCCGGAAGAGAGAAGCTGTGTGAAGAAATACTTGAAGACCTTCGCGAATCGCGAGTCGTTCTACCAGGTGCTGAAGGTCAGCACTGTCGGGGTATTCAACACTGTCGTATCGTTCGCGTTGTTCAACCTCTACCTCTGGATGGGTTGGTCGTGGTTCTGGTCAATCACGGTGTCGTTCGCGTTGACGACGTTCATGTCTTATCTCTTGAACCGAAGATGGACGTTCGCGTTGAAGGACGGAAAGGTCTCGGGGCGCGAGACCCTCTCGTTCTTTGGCGTCAATATTGTCGCCTACTTCGCGTCAGTGGGAATCATCTGGACCGCTGACACGTTCTTCGGTCCTCTCTCGACTCTTGGGTACAACTTGGCGCTGCTCTTTGCTGCAGGCCTGCTGATTCTCCCGAAACTTGCCGGCTATCGGGACATCGTGTTCGGGAGAGCGCTGCGAGATTCCAACGGTGAACGCGGACACATATCGGGAACGTCGCTGAAACGTTAGAGAGCCTTCCGGATTCTCCAGATACCTTGGAGCGTTCTTGGCACTCGCTTCAGGAGGTTCGACTTTGATTCGCGGACCTCTTCCACTCTCACAGGTATTTCTATGATCCGGTAACCCGCCCGCTCTGCTCGCACAATGAGCTCGGTGTCGAAGAGATCGGTGGTGGAGATGACGTGGGGAACAATGTCGTCGATAAGGGTTTTGCGGAGAAATTTCATTCCATGAGTGTCGGTCACACCCGAGGAGAGAACAGAGCGTAGGATCTGGTTGAAGGCCCAGGTTGCGAGCCTCCGCGTAGCGCTTCGTTGGTCGTCGGCACCCTCAGTGCGCTTGGATGCAAGTACGACGTCGCAGGATTCTGCGAGCACGAGAGCCTTTGCTAAGAAGTCTCCAGAGAAGTAGTCAATGTCGAAATTGACCACCCACTCGCTTGTGGCGGAGAGGAATCCGTCGCGCATTGCGGCACCGTAGTCTGGTGTGGGGAGTTGGAGAAGTTGAAGGTTCTGATACTTCGACATCGCGTCGCGCACGAAGTCGGCAGTCTCGTCCGTTGAGCCATTCTCTACGATCAACACTTCGACGTCGGCGTTGACTTCATTCATCTCATCGAAGAGTTGTTCCAAAACGGTCGGGAGGAATTCCGCCTCGTTGTGGACGGGGATGACCACAGTGACGGTGGGGCGCGTGGGGTTCTCCATGACCAGGAAGTGTAGGAAAGTGTTAGACGTTGGGTCAGGCTGCCAACGGTCGTAGAATTGGTAGCAATGGATCTCTCCAACATCATGAAGGCCTACGACGTACGCGGCATCTTCCCTGACGAATTCGATGAGGAGGCTGCTGAACGAATCGGAGCAGCCTTTGGTGCTTTTGTTGATGCGGACGAAGTGCTCGTGGGCTACGACTGCCGGTCCTCGTCTCCTGCTATTAGAGACGCGTTGATCCGTGGAGTGACCAGCCAGGGTGTCGGCGTGCGTCTTCTTGGGGAGATACCAACTGACATGCTGTACTTTGCTTCTGGGGTCCTGTCGCTCCCTGGTGTTGTGGTCACGGCATCGCACAACCCAGCGCAGTACAACGGGCTGAAGTTCTGTCAACCCCAAGCTGCCCCTATCGGTGCCGAGACAGGCCTTGAGGATATTCGGCGCATGGCTGAGGAGGGAGTTGAGGCTCTCGAGGTTCGTGGTGAGGTGCGAGAAGAGAGCGTGACCGCTGGGTATGTCGAGCACGTCATCAAGGTCACTGGGGCAGACGCTATTACCAACATGACCGTAGCAGCCGATGGAGGGAACGGCATGGCCGGTGCTGTGCTCCCTCAAGTCTTCGATTGCATCGATGCGGAACTTATCGGCCTGTACTTGGAGCCGGACGGCACGTTCCCGAACCATCCCGCTGATCCGCTGAGACCTGAGAACCTCGTTGATCTCGTGGCTCTCGTTGGTGAGAGACGACCGGATTTCGGGGTCGCATTCGATGGGGATGCAGATCGAGCGTTCTTCGTCGATGAGAAGGGAACGCCTCTCCCTGGTTCTACAACTACAGCGATTATTGCCGACTGGTTTCTCGCTACTCGGCCTGGGAGCACGATTATTTACAACCTCATCTGCTCTCGCGCCGTGCCTGAGACCGTTCTTGCGGCCGGTGGTGTGCCGCTGCGCACGAGAGTCGGGCACTCATACATCAAGCAGGTAATGGCCGAGTCCAATGCTGTATTCGGGGGCGAGCACTCTGGGCACTACTACTTCAGAGACAATTTTCGAGCGGACTCCGGGATTATGGCAATGCTCGTCTTGATGCGAGTGCTCTCCGATGCTGACACCCCGCTCTCCGAGTTGCGTACACGATATGAGCCGTACGCTCACTCCGGCGAGCTGAACTTCAATGTGGCAGACAAGCCCGCAGCGGATGCTGCTGTGGCCGAGGCTTTCGCTGGTTACCCAATGGATCGCCTGGACGGGCTCACCGTTGATCTCGGCGACCGATGGTTTAATCTACGACCCTCGAATACGGAGCCCGTGCTGCGTCTCAACGTCGAGGCACCCACCCAGGGTGAGGTCACCCTCCTCGTTGAACAGGTCACCCTCCTCGTTGAACAGGCACAGGGATTGTTAACAAGGAACACTC
>CAYYGI010000009.1:0-1837 GCA_964471085.1 uncultured Acidimicrobiaceae bacterium | reverse complement strand
AACAAGGAACACTCTGGAGGAGTCGTGACCGACACAACACTCATCTCACCTGACCTCCTCATCATCATGCAGTGCCCACTGTGTGGCGGAGAGCTTGCTGAACACCCGGAGCCTCCCGCCCTCATATGTTGCTCGTGCGATCGGGCGTACCCTGTGCGTGACGGCATCCCCAATATGCTTCTCGACGATTCCGATATACATGAGTCGTAACGCTTTGACGAGGGGGACTTGGTGACGAATGCGGGTGGCCTGAGATGATGGAGAGCGCCTTCGTCCAGATGGCCGTGATCATGGTCGTTGCTGTCGTGCTTGGAACGATCGCCCTTGCTCTCCGCCAGCCCCTGATCGTAGCATTCATTGCTGTTGGTGTGCTGGTTGGCCCTGCGGGCTTGGGATGGGTTGCTGTAGGAACCGAACTTGAGCTTCTCGCCAGTCTTGGCATCTCTGTCTTGTTGTTTCTCGTAGGGCTGAAGTTAGACCCGAGCTTGATTCGACAGACAGGCCGAGTCGCCCTTGCAACAGGACTCGGTCAGGTGCTCTTTACCTCCGTGTTCGGCTTCGCGATCGCTATCGGGCTCGGCCTCGACACAGTGCCCGCACTCTATGTTGCTGTTGCTTTAACGTTCTCTTCGACGATCATTATCGTGAAGCTCCTCTCTGACAAGCGAGAGATTGACACCCTCCATGGACGGATCGCGATCGGCATCCTGATCGTCCAAGACATCCTTGTTGTGATTGCTCTCATTGTTGTGACGGCTCTGGGAGATGTAGGGGTCGGGGCGGTGGGTCCCACCCTTGGTTGGGTGCTGTTGCGGGGTGCAGCATTCCTGGGTGTGCTCATTATTTTGATGCGGTGGGTCATCCCCCCATTGGTTGGAACTATTGCGCGGAATCGGGAGCTACTTGTTCTCTTCGCCATTGCGTGGGCGATCATCCTGGCAGCAGCAGGGGACCTGATCGGCCTCTCGGTCGAGGTCGGTGCATTCCTTGCGGGGGTCTCCCTCGCGGCCACACCGTATCGGGAGGCAATTGCATCCCGACTTGTGGGGCTCCGAGATTTCCTGTTGCTCTTCTTCTTCATCGATCTCGGGGCCAAGCTCCAGCTCCACCTCATGGGGGAGCGGATGGGGGAGGCTGTCGTGCTCTCACTCTTCGTCCTTATTGGGAACCCGATCATCGTTCTCATCATCATGAGCATTATGCGGTATCGCGTTGGAACCTCTTTCCGCACGGGAGTGACCGTGGCCCAGATCTCCGAGTTCTCGCTGATACTTGTTGCGCTTGCGTTGAGGGTAGGCCACATTGACGAGTCGATCCTTGGACTCGTGACAATGGTGGGACTGATCACGATTGGCCTCTCTACCTACCTCATCTTGTACGCGGATCCGATCTTTGAGCGCTTGGAGCGCTTCCTCGTGTTCTTCGAGCGCCGACATGTGCGTCGGGGGGAGGAACACCACGATGTGCATGAAGGAGAAACGGACGTCATCCTGTATGGGGGAGGGCATCACGGTTCGATCATCGCGCGCTCCCTCACGAAGTCCGGGTGGAGGGTGTTAGTGGTCGACCTTGATCCGGATGTCTTGAACCGTTGTCGGCGCGAGGGTATGGAAGTGATCTACGGTGACGCCGAGGATCCCGAGTTCGTTCTCTCTCTCCCTCTTGAGCACGTCCGCTGGGTGGTGAGCGCGGTCCCCGGTACCGATATAAATCTCGCAATCCTCCATGGGTTGCGTGCTGCCTCCTACGAGGGGAAGGTCGCTCTCACTGCTCGCGACCCGATGCAGGCCGAACGCCTCCGGGATGTGGACGTTGATGTCGTGATCGCCCCCTTTGC
>CAYYGI010000008.1:0-14372 GCA_964471085.1 uncultured Acidimicrobiaceae bacterium | reverse complement strand
GCACCGAGATATGAGGGGAGACAACTTCCCGCTGCCATAGGTGTCCAGTGAACGATCTGCGCCAATTCTATGTTTCGAGCCTCGGACCGCAGATTGAGGCTCTTGAGCTAGCGCTCCTCTCCCTTGTAGAGGGGGGCGCTGAGTCGCGTGACTCAATCGATCGAGTTGCCCATCAGCTCAAAGGATCGGGAGCCAGCTATGGCATACCTGAGATCACGGACCGCGCCATTGAGGTGCTCGACGCATCAGGGGAGGACATTGGGCCCGCCACGCGCGCTCTCATTGACCTCTTGGCCGAACTCAGCTCGGGGTCTGACCCTGGTAACTGGGCCTTGCTCATCATCGAAGACGACCCGGCCATCCAGATGCTGCTCCAGGGAGCCCTTGAGTCACCGGGACGCGACGTGATGCTTGCATCCACGATGTCTGAAGGAAGCGACGCCATCGCGCAGAACCCAGATCTGGTGATTCTCGATCTCTTCCTTCCCGATGGAGACGGACGGCAGTTGCTCGCAGAGCTTCGTCGGAGTCCCGGGACCGCGCACACAAAAGTGATCGTGCTCTCCGGCGCGGACTCCAGTGTTACAAGGGCCGAGTGCCTAGCGCTCGGCGCCGACGCCTTCCTTCCGAAACCATTCGATCCTGTCTCTCTCGGGCCACTCGTCGATTCGCTGCTCCGTGTTCAAGGGCCCGGAGATCGACCCGGAGCGGCGCCTATCGCGCCGGTCAGAGCGCAGCCAAGGGAGACGGCCCGGCCGGTCTCGGTGTTGCTCGCTGAGGACGACGGCCTGGTCGCCGCGCTCATTGTTGACCGCCTGACCAGGGACGGGTTCAAGATAGTACATTGTGCTGATGGCGAGTCCGCGCTCGCTGAAGCGAGGAGCAATCCACCGGATGTGGCCATCCTTGATATCAAGATGCCGAAGATGGACGGCTTCGAGCTGTTGACACATCTGCGGGAGATCCCTGAGCTCGTCGACATTCCGGTGATCATACTGACAGCAATGGGCAGCGAGCATGATGTCCTGCGGGGATTCAGCCTCGGTGCAGATGACTACCTGCTCAAGCCGTTCTCTCCGACGGAGCTTGCAGTCAGAGTACAGAGACTGGCACTCCAGACATGAGGGTGCTATTCGTAGACGACGACGCGCTTCTCCGAAGGTTGGGTGAGTACGCCCTGGGCGAAATCGGAGGCATCACCGTCGACACCGCTCCGGACGGTTCAGAAGCATTGGCTGCGGTCGGTCGCGTTGCTCCAGACGCGATCCTCCTGGACTACATGATGCCGGGGATGGATGGTGACGAGGTGCTGGCAGTCCTGAAATCATCGCAGGCTACGTGGGGTATTCCTGTCGTATTCCTCACCGCCGTCGACGATGAGGACGTACACCAATCGCTTCTGGCGGCCGGGGCGGCTGGATGTCTTACGAAGCCCTTCGATCCGATGACTCTGGCCGACGACCTGAGAGATCTTCTCGCCTCATTCGCCGATCGCAGTAGAGCGCCTTCATGACAGGTTTACTCCTGGTTCTCGCGGCCCTTTTTACAGTGAACGTCGCTGGCGCGGGCGTCGTGATCTTCTTCCGGCTTCGCAACAACCTGCGCGCGAAGCGCTTCGGTCGGATAGAAGCGCGCTGGGAACCGGTGATCGTTCGGCACATCGGAGGCGGTGACGAAGACGCCGCAATACCGGAGAAAGATGTGCGCCATGTCCTCGAGATTGCCGGTCGCCTCGCCAGGCGGCTGCGAGGACCAGCTCTTGAGAGGGTGCAGGATTTTAGCACCCCTCATGTCCACTGGCTCCTGCCTAATCTCAGCGCCCGCTCACCGGAGAAGCGCGCCGCTGCTGTCGACTTGCTCGGCGTGCTGGCTCTGGATTCGCAAGGAGCTCGCGTCGTTGCCGCGTTGGAAGACCCGGTTCCGAGAGTCTCACTCGTTGCGGCACAGGCTCTCTCGCGCCCGAACTATTCACAGCACACCGACGCGGTGCTGGAGCACCTGCACCGATACGCGCACCGGAGCCCCGCGTTGACATCGTCGATGCTGGCTCGCGTCGGGCCTGGCGCGCTGAAGAGCCTGCGCCGCTATCTAGAAGACGAAACCCGCCCGGCGCGTGCGAGAGGAACCGTAGCCGACTCGCTTCGGCTGCTACGCGACCCGGAGAGTGCAGAGATCGCTGCCAACCAACTCGGCTCTGACGAACCCGAACTGGTGGTCGCGTGTCTGCGGCTCATCGACGCGGTAGGCAGCCCAATACAAGCCGATCGAGTCCGCGCCCTGTTGGAACATACTGCCTTCTTCGTGCGGTCAGAAGCTATCACTGTACTCAGTCACATCGGTGAGCCGTCGGATGTCTCTTCCATCGCGCGCATGCTGCACGAGGGATCACCATGGGTCGCGATTCGATCTGCGCGTGCCCTGATGGAGATGGGGGAGCACAGGATGCTTGAAGACCTTTCTGAGGGCGATGACCTCGCGGCTGTGAGCGCCCGTGAGATCCTGGCCCAGCAGGTGGTGTAATGACTGCCCTCACGATCTTCAACACGTTCATTCTTTTCTACTTCGCGATACTCAACATGCTCTACTTGGTGTTAGGCATCATCGCGTTCAAAAGCCTTCGTACCTATGTGCACCGGATTCAGTCACTCCACATCGACGATCTCGTGTCTTCGAGCGGCGGCTTGCCCGTGTCGCTCCTCGTTCCCGCCTACAATGAAGCTGAGACGATTGCCGAGTCGGTCCGGGCGCTGCTGGCGTTGCGCTACTCCGACTATGAGATCATTGTCGTCAACGATGGCTCATCAGACAAGACGCTGGTTCGGCTCATCGCAGCCTTCGATCTCCGTCGAACCGATCGGGTCGCAACTTCGGCGATTGACACACAACCGGTGCGTCACATATACCAGAGCCGTCGCCACCCCAACATCTTTGTTGTCGACAAGGTCAACGGCGGCAAGGCGGATGCGCTGAATACAGGGTTGAACTACTCGCGAGGGGTGATCGTCAGCGCAATTGATGCCGACACCCTCCTCGAGCCTGATGCGCTCGCGCGCGTAACGCGTCCCTTCCTTGAGGACTCCTCGACGGTTGCCGTAGGAGGAATCATCCGAATCGTCAACGGCTGCCGTGTCGAAGCCGGATCTGTCGAGGATATTCGGCTACCAAAGAAGCTCCTTCTCCGCTTCCAGGTGCTCGAGTACATGCGCGCTTTTTTTGCTGGAAGAGTGGGGGCGGACGCGTTCGGGGCAACACTCCTTATCTCGGGAGCCTTCGGCGCCTTCCGCCGGTCGACGCTGGCAGCGGTGGGTGGTTACGACACTCGATCACTCACGGAGGACATGGAGTTGGTCGTGCGACTGCATCGACACTGTAGCGACAGCGGGATCCCCTACAAGATCACGTTCATCCCGGATCCGGTCGCATGGACGGAGGCACCCGAGACACTCGCACAACTGGCGAGCCAGCGGGATCGGTGGCAGCGGGGGTTGGCCCATCTGATGTTCCGGCATCGCACCATGATCGGCAAGCGCAAGCACGGGACACCGGGTACTGTAGCAATGCCGTACTTGGTCGTCTTCGAGTTGTTCGGGCCCGTGGTCGAGGTGGCCGCTTGGATCGCCTTCTTGATTGCGGTTGCTCTCGGTGTGGTGTCACCTGAACATGTGGTGTTGTTCCTGATGCTCACCGTGTTTCTAGGGTCGGCTTTCTCGGTGGCCGCGGTCGCACTTGAAGAGATGTCCTTCCGACGCTATCAGCGGTTCAGCGACCTCGTCATCCTGCTCGGCGTTGCATTGGTGGAGAGTTTCGGATATCGACAGCTCTCGGCGTTTTTGAGGCTGCGCGGTCTCGTGTCCGCACTCCGGGGAAAGGGCTCATGGGGGGAGATGGAACGCATCGGATTCAACGATTCGGTGCCTCGAGCCAAGGCAGGGTCTGCCGGACCCCGTTGAGCTCGTTCCCAAGGCAATACTTGGTGCTCTCTGCGAGTAAGATTAAAAATTGTTGCAGTTGCTCTCTCTCTGCGTCGATACATCAAGGTATCCCACAAAGCAGAACGCGATCACAAAGGGACTCAACGCGTGAACACAGATATTTCTGAGGAGGGGGAGGGGAGCAGCTCGATAGGCGCGACACGTTCCGAGATCGATGAGCGCGAACGGTACCCCTTACGAGTGCTCCTGATTGACGATGGTGCCGCTCACTCCAGCGCGTTTCAACGTCTCTCGCTTAGCGTTCCTGACGGACGATACATACTCGAGCGAGTGGCCACGCATATTGAGGCATACGCTGCAATCGATGCAGGGACTCACGATGTATACCTGCTCTCCCATCTGGTCGGGTCACGCACCGGATTTGATCTTCTCTCCTGGGTGAGAGAGAGAGGGAGAAGAATTCCGATCGTCTTTCTTGCCTCAGCAGGCGATCATGGCACCGGAGTAACAGCGGTGGCTGCCGGTGCTTCGTGCTACCTCGTAGAGAACTCTATTGAGTCAGGAATCCTTGAACACAGCCTCAACCAGGCAGTGCAACAGACACACACACTCCTCAAGCTAAGCGATGCTGGGATCGATGTCGACCATGGCACTTCGACAAGAACTCAGTTGCTGTTCAGCATCGCGGAGAGAGTGCGAGTACCGGGCGCTGCGATCTTGGAGGTGACAAGCCGTTCTTCCAGCACTTCTTCCAGCGCTGGGCTCCCCGCTCACATCCTCGAATCCTTCGGAAAGATCGAAGACAAGGCAGGTGCTCTTCTCACGCTCGCTAACGACATCAACGATCTCTCCATGCTGGAGGCAGGACACTTCACATTCAGCGCCGAAACGTTTAGCGTTCGAGGTCTCGTCTCCCACATGCGCCAAGTCATCGGAGCAGCATCCCGGGGCCGCAACCCAACGATCTCAGTCGAGATCGCTCCCAACGTTCCCGACTCAGTCATCGGAGACCCGGCACGTCTGCGACTCGTCATGGTCAGTATTATTGAAACGGTCCTGTCACGAAGTTCCTCTGACCGAGCGGTCCTGAAAGTTCAAGTAGATCACATGAATCCAGGTTCCGTGATACTGCAGTTTACCGCGCGAGCAGACTCTCGAACTCATCCAGATGGTAGAGGGAAGGGAGGCAGCGGCGCGCCCTCTCGCGTCGATAGCGACTCGATCGCGGCACCCGAAAGTGAATCACTCGGCTTCTCGGTAGCACACGAAACTGTCTCGCGCATGGGAGGGAGTGTGACAGTAAATCGCAGCCGAACGCATACAGCTTCAGTGCAGTTCACGGTTCAACTGCAAATCAGCGAAGCTCCTCGCAGCGCGCTGTCACACGTCGACGAGCGGACGCCACTTGAAGGGCCGATTCTTGTGATTTCAGATGACGTCAACTCGCGACGCTCAATCATGAGTTCGCTCAACAACGCTGATCTTCCGGTCGTCGTATCGCCGAGTGTGAACGCGTGGAACGCCTCGCGACTCACAAGTGAGAGTGGGATGATTCTGCCGTCGTTGGTCGTGATCGAGTCAGATGCTGATGCGTTCACAGTCTGCGATCAGTTTGACGCGCAGGTCTCGGGTGCGGTACCTATGGTTGTCGTCGTTGGGACAGGGAAGCGGGGGGATGCAACCCGATGTCGCGAGCGCGGCGTTCGAGGGTACCTGCCCAGGCCGCTGGACTCCCGAGATCTCATTGACGTTATCCGCTCCTCGATGGCGCTCGTTGCCGCAGGCGATACAACGACGCTTGTGACGAGGCATTGGGTGAGGGAGGGGCGTCCAAGCCTTCACGTGCTCGTTGTTGACGACAGCACGACGAACCGTTTTTTGCTGACTCGCATGTTGGAACAACGAGGCCACTCTACAGAGATTGCTTGTGACGGCAGTGAAGCTATTGAAGCGAACCAGAGGTACTCCTTCGATGTCGTCCTCATGGATGTGGTCATGCCGGTAATCGATGGCCTCGAAGCAACGCGACTGATTCGTGGGATGCAGGGCGGACCGGTGATCCGACCTCTGATCATCGGCGTATCAGCTTTTGCTGGTCAAGCAAACATCGAGCGTGCCCTCGACGCTGGCATGGATGGCTTCCTCGCCAAGCCGGTGCAGCCAGATGATCTCTTCGCAGTTATCGAACAATCGAAGCCGCCTGCACCGCCTTCCCCTGCAGGTTGACGGCAGATCGCTCAAACTTCGAGCGAGCGGGGAAGCACGACAGAGAATGTTGTTCCACCCTCTGGCGTAGAGGTGAACGACGTTTGGCCACCGAGATACTGTTCGGTGAACATTCGTACACTGTACGTTCCGATTCCCCGGCCCATCCCCTTCGTGGAGAAGGATCGCTGGAAGATCTGGAGCTGGTCACTCTTCGGAATAGTTGTATCGTTGTGTACACGGAATGTCACCGTGTCAAACCCCTCGACCACACCAACCCTTACCGACGTTCCTGGTCTCGACGCCTCAAGAGCATTCTTGATCAGATTCCCAAGAATTCGTCGTACAAGTGTGGGATCAGACTCGAATTCAATCACTCCCTCTTCGACGGGCAAGTCGATCTCGATTCGCCTTCTCTCTGCAACACCGTGACTGCTGTAGGCACCAACGAGTTCGATGATGAGTGCGCCAGCATCGATCTTTCGTCGATCTACTACAAGGTCCCCAGTCTCGGCATCAAGAAGTGTTCGTTGAGCCTTGATCTCCTCCACCAGTTGCGTCGTTGCAACATCAAGAATCGCGATGAGATCCAGAGAGTCTTGAGGGTTATCAGAATGGAGGATGCCGACGAGTCCCTGAATTCCGCTGGCTGTATTCAGAATGTCATGGAAGAACGTCCTCTCGAGCACCCGGCGCCGCTGCTCGTGTTCGGTGTTGCTCACCGAGAGAAGAATGATCGGCTCACTCGTCTCTGCCATCTTGTGAGCGTGCACGCGTACGTCCACGGATCGACCATCTTTGAGCGTCAGGCGCGCGTCACGAACCACGTCTCTTCCGCTCATTGCTTCGAGTGCCGGGCCGACCACGCCGCAGGGCTTACATGCTTCAGCTGTACCACAACCGTTCGGTCCGACATCTGCGTACACGCAATTGACTATCTCCCCGAACCGCTCACCATAGAGTGACTCAACGCTGCGATGCGTCTTTGAAGCAAAGGATTGATTGGCAAAGATGACTTGATGACGCCTATTCAAGACAAGATACGACTCGGGTACAGCGTCGAGCACTTCACGGACCATCGTGTTCTCTCGAAAGAGAGCGCTCTGTCTCTCAATCTGCTCCGAATGATCGCGCTCAAGTAACTCGTGATAATCACTCTCGGAAACTGGCATTGATTCGCCTGTGATCTTCCCCACCTCCTCTACTTACTAGTCTCCATCGAAGAAGCACTGGCTCCATCATCAACACTTGCACCTCTCACCGCGCTGAGATGAGCAGACACCTTGGCTCCGTCTTCGGCAGAGAGGAAGAGATCTCCCTCGGCTTGCTTCTCAATGAGCGTCATCGCGCCAGCAGCGTCGACCGGGTGCCCCAGGTAGAAACCCTGTGCTTCATGACACCCCATCTTCTGCAACTCTCGGAGTTGTGCCTGCTTCTCCACGCCTTCCGCGATCACGCGAAGGCCGAGGTTCCGAGCAAGACCAACAATTGAGCGAACAACATCGGCAGTTCCATCGCCGTTGGACAACTCGCTCACGAAGGAACGATCAAGCTTGAGCACAGAGAGAGGGAGACGGTGAAGGTAGCTCAGCGCCGAGAACCCGGTGCCGAAATCATCGAGTGCGATCGTAACGCCGAGGGAGTTGAGATCGTTGAGAATGTCGATCGCGACGTTCGGATCCTCAATGAGGATGCTCTCAGTCAGCTCTAGAACCAAATGCCGGCTCTCGATTCCAGCCGCACCGAGTGCGTCCGAGATCCAAGGTACGACCCCCGAGTCCGCAAAGTGCTGTGTTGAGCAGTTCACTGCAACAGCCATTGAGTCGACTGCTGGTACTGCTTTGCGCCACCCTGCAAAGTCCGCGACGGCTGTTGTTAGCACGAACTTATCGAGTGCACGGATCATATCGGATGCCTCAGCGAGTGGAATGAAGTCATCAGGGAGCAGAAGGCCCCGTTCCGGATGCCTCCAACGAACGAGCGCCTCGAAGGACTTAATCGCGCCTGTGCGCAGAGAGACGATTGGTTGGTAGTGAACACTCAGAGCCCCCTCGGTGATGGCAGTACGCAGATCGGCTTCGAGATGGAGGTTCGAGACCGTATGGGCGTGCAGATTCTCGTCGAACGCTTGGGGACCGTTGCTCCCTGCCGTTCGGGTCTGTGCAAGCGCGGCCAATGCACGTGCCAGAAGGTCATCGCCGGATGTCGAATCAACTGCCTCAGCGATCCCGACCGAAATCGTTGTAATGACTTCACCACCAGAAATTGGTAGAGGTCGCCTCATAGCGTCACGGAGTTGCTCTGCTATCTGGAGAACGGCGGCGTGATCGTGAATCTGTGGGAGGAGAATGCCGAACTCACTATCACCGAGGCGGGCAATTATATCTCCCTGCCTCAAGCACCCTTGGAAGCGGTCAACCGTTTCAGCAATGAAGCGCTCTGCCGCTCTCTGGCCGAGAGTGAGACCGACAGAGGTCGCAGCATCGACGCGTACTGCGAGCATCGCACACAGCCTGTTATTCGACGGGTCTGCAGCCAACGCTGCCTCTGTAGCAATATCGAGGAAGAGGTCCCGGTTAGGAAGTCCGGTCATTTCGTCAAAGAACGACCTTTCGACGAGGAGATCTTCCGCTTCCCGAAATGTCGTGATGTCCATGTGCGATCCGGCAATTCGGTGCGCCACCCCGTCTCGCCCTCGTCCTGCTGCTGCCCTCACGAGAGTCCAGCGATAGGTGCCATTCGCATGTCGCATTCGGTGAGTGACCTCGAGAAATTCAGACTCTCCTCGAATATGGCGCGCAATAGCGTCCTCAACGGTTTCTCGTTCGTCGGGGTGCACGCGGCTCATCCACTCACTCGGGTCATCCCCTATCTCCTCGTAGCCAAAGATTGAACGCCAGCGCGGACTGAATGCAATGGTGTTACTTTGCAGGCACCAGTCCCAAAGCCCGTCGTTTGCCCCGAGGGCAGCGAGCACATACCGTTCGTCGGATTCGCGCAACTTCTTCGTCGCTCGGGCAGCGCTCACGGCGTATCGAATCGTCCGTTCAAGTATGAGCGCGCTGACCTCTTCCTTTACGAGGTAGTCAACTGCACCCAGTTTGGCTGCTTCGACATCAAGCGCGTGAGACCCGCAACCCGTGAGAATGACGATTGGCACACGATTCTCGGAGACCATTGCCTCACGAAGAACATCAAGGCCGGTGCGCACGCCGAGCCGATAGTCAAGCAGACACACATCGTGATCCCCGTTGAGAAGGCGATCTATAGCAGCCGTGTATGTTGGCACGCACTCGAGAGTGAAGTCTCCCTCCGCTTCGGAGAGAAGTTCGCGAATGAGCTGTTGATCGTCCAGATCATCGTCCACATAGAGAATACTTGTGCTGCCGGCCATCACTTCATCCTTCAGGGGGTGCTTGCAGAGTGCAGTATTCTGGATATACTATCAGATATTGGCGCAGTTTGGCACACTCCTGCGTGCTCAAATCCGAGTAAGTGGACAATTGTTGTGAGTGGCAGAATATGGGGTTGGCAGTGATATCGAGTAAAGATGGGGAGACGGCGAACAGTCTTCGAGTAGGAACCCACAGACATACTCCAACGCGAACCGAACGCGCAGAAGAGATACGGGTGCTTCTGATAGATGATGATGAGGATGACTTCGTCATCATCAGTGATCTCCTTGATAAAATTTCGCACCAGCGTTACGTCCTGACTTGGCAGAACACATACACAGGGGGGCTTACTGCGCTCATGAGCCGGGAGCATGATGTGTGCTTGCTTGACTACCAGATCGACGAGCTCAACGGCATTGATCTTCTCACGAATGCCTCCGCTAATGGCTGTGACACACCAATCGTGATCCTGTCAGGATGGGTGGAGAGAGAGCTTGAGTCGGCAGCGATACGCGGTGGCGCTACTGATTGCGTGATGAAGGGGCGCATTGGGCCTGATGCTCTTGAGCGGATCCTTCGACACGCTATCGAACACGCCGAGAGTTCTCGGAGGATCAAGGAGGCAGAAGCGAACCGGAACGCGCTCGTTGCTGGTATCCCAGACACGGTTTTGCGGATTGCTCGTAGTGGGGAGATTCTTGCCTACCACCCGGGGTCTACCAGCGACCCCGCGGATGGCCCCGTCGGCACCGATAGCACCATTCGCGGGGTGCTTGGTATCCGAGCTGCAACGGCTGTGATGGCTAGTGTGGAGAAGGCGCTGATGTCCGGGGGTGCTGCCTCGTGTGAGTTTACCAAGGAGGGTGTCTTCGTCACAAGCGTGTTTGAGGCACGCGTCGTTGCGGTTGGCGATGTGAGCGAAGCAGTAGCAATCATCCGCGATCTCACCAACGAGAGGGCAGCAGCACAACGCTTGAACGAACTTCTGAGCGCGAAGGATCAATTCCTCGCGAAGATCAGTCACGACCTTCGGACCCCTCTGGCCTCTGTGCTCGGCTTCACCGTCTTACTCGTCGATGAGTGGGAGGAGTTCACGACGCCGGAGCGTATCGAGATGATCGCTACCATTAGCGAGGCTGCATCCGAACTGGGAGAGCTCTTCGAGGATCTTCTCGTGATGGCTCGCGCTGAAATCGAGACTCTTGTCTTTACACGAGAGAGAGTTGACCTTGTGTTTTCTGCATCTCGCGCAGCCAGAATCATGACGAATGCTGACGTTGTTGTAGACTTTGTTGGGCAAGACGAGCCGGCGTACGCACTTCTCGATCAGATGCGTCTCGACCAAATTCTGAGACATCTCCTCTCCAATGCTGTGTTACATGGGGGAGAACGCAGAGAGATTGATGCGGGTCGGTGCGACGCTGTGGCGTGGATCGAGGTGCGAGACAACGGAGAGGGAGTCCCGAGTAGCGAGCGCCTATGGGAGAACAAAGCCTCTCACGATTCGCCCAGCACCTTCTCCAACTCCATGCCTGTAGGGATTGGGCTCTCGGTCTCTCGAAAGCTCGCTCGCAAAATGGTGGGAGACCTGACGTACAGGCACGACTCTGGATGGACCACGTTCCGACTCGAATTCCCTCTTGCTCAACAACAGGACGATCACGGCGGAGGGCGGGAATCTGATGCCGAGGTTCCTTCGGCTACTCCAGGCATGCCTGGAGAAGGGGGACGTGCACGCGATGGTACACTTAAGTGACCGCCACCCGTCTCTCGGTTCTCCTTTCGGAGGATCAAGTGACGCACTTCTGATCGTGAACAACAGCGGTGTCATTGAGTCCGCGAATGTGGCAGCAGAGCGGCTCTTTCGTCGTGAACCAGGGAGTCTTGATGGGGTGCTGATCGCTCACTTGGTCCCGGAGCCAGAGCGCAGAGATCATCAATCATTAGTCTCCAAATTCTTCGACGATCCTGAGGCCGGTCGTCTCGGTTCTCGCACACTCACAGCCGAGCGAAGTGATGGATCAGAATTTCAGGCGGATATTCTCTTCTTCCCTCATAGCCACAACGGAGTGCCCTCTCTCCTTGTTGCCGTACTCGATCTCACGGCGAAGATCGCCGTGGAGAATGCAATCGAGACAGTTCGATCGATTCAAGAGCGGGTGGAGAGCAAGGAAGAGCCGCTCTCTAACGAGGAGTACCGGAGATTGATCCACAGGGTCTGTGAGGTCTCGTTGCAAGCGCTTCCAACAACCACAGAGTCGAGGCAGAACAGGGACGACTTCCTTCTTGGGTATGTTGCATCGGAAGCACCCAGTTACCAGAAGCGATCTGAGCACTTCTTCAACTCGATTCCGTTGCCGTTGTGGGAGGCGGACTACTCCGAGGTTGCGCTGTGGTTTGATGAGTTGCGCAAGGACGGGGTCTCTAACCTGGGTGACTACTTTGATTCCTATCCCGAGAGCCTCTCTCAAGGAATTGCCATGGTGCAAGTCACCCGCCAGAATGTGACAGCTGAACGTATATCGCTGCATGTTCGGAAGACCGGTCTTCTCAATCCGGCGAGGATCCCATCCTCACTGCAAGCAATCCTGCGTGACCGGTTAATCGGGATATTCGACGGAGTGCGCACGATCGTGTCGAACATCTCCAAGGACGACTCCGAGGAGGGCGAGACGAGGTTCATTGCTACATCCTGGGTCAGCGTCCACCTTGACGGTGAGCCTGATCTCACGTCAGTCTTCTCAACAATGACTGATCTGCGGCCACTGAACCGGCTAGCTGAAGAACGACGGTCCGCTCTTGAGCACTTCGAGGGTGTGTTCGAGAATGCTGCGGCCGGTATCATGCTACTCGGCCCGGAGGGGGAGATTCTGCGTGCAAATCGGGCCTTCACAGACATGCTCGGATACGGGAGGGAAGATCTCGATGGTGTCCACCTCTCCGCGATCACTCCGAACGAGCATATCGACGACATTGTGCAGTACATCGAACCACTGCTGGCAGATGGTCGAGGTGTGGCTGTCTTCGAGCACCCCTTCAGATGTCGAACAGGTGAGATCCGATGGGGGCGCGTCTCTCTCCGCTCTGTCGACAGCGGTACCGAGCCGAGAAGTCCAACAATCGCTGTGACTATGGACATCACCGAACTGCGCGAGGAGCGTCTTGCTCGTTTGAACGCCGAAGCAGGCCTTAAGAAGAGAAATTCTGAACTTGAGTCATTCGCCTTCATCGCTGCCCATGACTTGAGTGAGCCGTTGCGCAAGATTCGGGTTTTTGGAGAGCGCCTCTCCGACAGAACGAGAGACGATCTCGATGAACGTTCCCAGGATTACCTTGATCGGATGGTCTCTGCTGCTGAGCGGATGCAGAACCTGATTGATGGGTTGCTGGCATACTCAAGCATCACAACCTCAGGCAATGAGTTCACGACGGTCGACCTTGGAGAGGTCGCACAACAAGTTGTTGCAGATCTTCAAGTAGCGATCAGTGAGACTGGCGCCACCATAGAGATAGACGATCTGCCAAGCATCCAGGGAGACGCAACGCTCCTTGGACAACTCCTCCAAAACCTCCTCACCAACAGCCTCAAATATCGTTCTCTCGCGCGTCCGCTCGTCATCTCGATAACTGGTCGGAGAGATGACGATTTCGGAGAGTTCGTCGTCTCGGATAACGGGTTAGGGTTCGAACAGGATCAGAGCAAACGTATTTTCGGGCTCTTCGAGCGTCTCGGTACGGGTAGACGAGTGAAGGGGTCGGGTATGGGTCTCGCCATTGTCAAAAAAATTGTTGAACACCATGGGGGAGAGATTTGCTCGAATTCTTCACCGGATGAGGGAGCAGCGTTCACTGTTCGGCTTCCGTTAGCAGAAGAGGGGGGTACCCACTCGTGACCGCAGAACAACTCGCCGTGTTGCTGGTGGATGACGACGTGGAGGAGCACATAATCATCCAAGACCTCGTCGCAACTATTTCGACAGTGGAGATTACTGTTGACCATGTCGAGACCTTCGAAGAGGCGGTGAGTGCGATCCGAGATGATCTCTACGACGTCTACTTGATCGACTACCGACTCGGCACCAGATCAGGCTTAGACCTCATACGCGATGCAATCGAAGGAGGTTGCAGCCGACCTCTCTTCCTCCTCACAGGGAGGGGGGACCGCGAGGTAGACATCGAGGCAAGTGAATCTGGCGCGGCTGGCTACCTGGAGAAGGGGGAGCTCGACAGCGTGCTGCTCGAACGAACGATCAGGTTCAGCCTCACTGCCCGTGTACCGGCGACTGTTCAGCATCGGACCTCTCTGCGTCCCGGGGACTTTCAACTCCAGATCGCTCTTGCGCGTGGAGCAACGATTCGAGACGCCGCACGAGCTGCAGGTATCGGGGAGCGCACGGCACACCGTCGGTTGACGGACCCTGACTTTCTCACAGAGGTCGACCAGCTCAGAGAGCAACTTCGCTCCAGAGTGGTTGACCAGGTCGCTGCTCAACTCTCCGACGAGCAATTCGGAGCGTCACAGTAGAGAGAGGTCGTTCCTAAGGAGCCGGCTTATCCGGTTCTTCGGATTTCAGCGGGGTGTGATGAAGAGACCGGCAGTGAGAGTCGGAAGTAGTACGTATTGGTGTAGTACGTAGTACGACTTCAGCACGCATGATATAGCTGGTGTGGCATCGGGATCGAATCATCTCTCTCGATCCCTTCCACGAAACCTCGCTCTGAGTCCGTCGTTATACGGCTCTTCGGATTTAAGCGGGGTGTGGAGAAGATTTCGGTGGTGAGAGCCGGAAGTAGTACGTATTGGTGTAGTACGTAGTACGACTTCAGCACGCGTGACATA
>CAYYGI010000007.1:11815-15895 GCA_964471085.1 uncultured Acidimicrobiaceae bacterium | reverse complement strand
GCTCCGGGGGTGGGACTTGAACCCACGACAAACGGATTAACAGTCCGTTGCTCTGCCAACTGAGCTACCCCGGAAGGTTGTTCAACGCGGTGGTGAACGGCCCAGAGGATACCAGCGGGACCGATCAACTCGGCTCCTGGCCCATTGCTCCACTCCGTAGAGCAGTAGGGTTCCCAGATGTGCAAGAATCCTCTCATGAAGTTTCGACTTGGTTTCATTGTTGGTGTAGTTGTAGGGTTCCTCCTCGGTGCAAGAGATGGCAGGGAGCGCTACGAGAAGATCGTCGCCACATTCAGGAAGGTGCGCTCGAACGAACAGGTCCGAGAGGCCACGGCGCTCGCCGAGCGGTCAACGCGCGGTACCCGCGCAACGGCGGGGAGGGGAATGGTGGCGGTTGCCGACACGGTCCGTGCAAGGGCCGCTCGGTGATCAACCACTCTCGAGGTACCCGTCGAGCTGTCTTGCGTTTTCGGGCTGCCTCAGCTTTGCGAGTGCCCGGTTCTCAATCTGGCGGACACGCTCTCTTGTAACCTTGAAGTGAGCCCCCACCTCCTCGAGCGTACGAACCCGCCCATCGTCAAGACCGAAGCGCATGATCAACACCTCGCGTTCACGATCGTTCAACGCTTCAAGAGCGAATGAGAGATACTCCTGGAGAAGCTTGAAAGCTGCCTCCTCCACGGGTACATCTGCGCCGAGATCAGGGACGATATCACCAATAGTCGCGTCGTCTTGATCATCGATAGGTGTTTCGAGCGAGAGCGGGTCGAGCGCGATACGTCGAAGCTCAGACACCTTCCCCAACTCCATGTCAAGCTCCGCCGCGATCTCCTTGATGGTCGGCTCGCGTCCAAGGTCCTGGTGCAAGAGTTGTTGTGCCGTTGCGAGTCTCCCAATCGTCTCCACCATGTGCACAGGCACTCTGATGGTGCGTCCCTGATCAGCAAGCGCACGACTGACGGCCTGCCGGATCCACCATGTCGCGTACGTCGAGAACTTGAATCCTCTCCGATAGTCGAACTTCTCGACTGCACGGATCAGCCCAAGGTTCCCCTCCTGAATCAAGTCGAGGAGGCCCATGCCACGTCCAATATACTTCTTGGCGATCGAGACAACGAGACGGAGGTTGGATTCAACAATCCGCTCGCGTGCTCGGTCAGCAAGGCGAGCCTGTCGCTCAAGAATGACTTTCTCCGATGGAGAGAATGTTGCACCTGATTCCAGTCGATCCTCAGCTTTGATCCCAGCCTCCACTTGCATCGCAAGCTCGACTTCCTGCTGACTGCTCAACAGCGGGTACCGACCGATTTCTTGGAGATACATGCGGACAGGGTCAGAGACGTGCACAAGCTCGTCATTCGTCATTGCTGTGTCAAAGAGTGCGTCATCGGAGTCTTCTCGGATATCCATCCCTGCGTCACCAAGGGCAAGCGTCACACGCTCGAAAGAGTCTGGTGGTGCCCCTGAGTCCTCGAGTTCCTGCTGGATCTCACTCACCATGATGAAACCCCGTTGGCGACAACGAGCAGAGAGGGTTTCAATCACATTCGTGGCAACATCGCTCACTCGAAGTCTCTCCTTGACCGCTTCTCTTGTTCCAACGCTACCAAACGTTGGAGTAAATGCGAATACCCTTCTTGATCGACATCCCGATCAACTGTCTGGAGCGTTCTGGTGATTCTAGCGATCTCCTCCTTGATGTGAACAACACGAAGGCGTTCAACGAGCTCACTCGGATCGGCAAGTGGGCGATCGTCAAGCGCAAGACGTCTCAGAAATTCAGCGTGGGGCTCATCGTCCGAGCCGATTGCGGCACCGAGATCAGGGATCTCCCCCGGAGAGAGATTTTGGAGCAGGTTCTGGACCGTGGGAAGAGCAGCGAGCGTGTCGGGATCGCGAAACAGAGATGCATCAACATCAACAGACCCGAGCCTCTTGTCATTGGCAAGCATGACTCGAATAAGCTCAAGTTCGGCTTTGAAGGAAGCTCCACGTTCAACAGCTTGGTGTTCCTCAGGAACCTCTGGAGGTTCGTAGCCCCGCTTCGGGCTCGGCTTCCGGCGTGCTTCGTTGACAGCGGCTTCCACGAACCTGACATCGACTCCCGTCGTACGTGACACGCTGTTCGAGTATTCGTGGCGCGCAATAGCATCAGGGTGTTGAGCGACAATAGCCGCTGTGGCCTTCACTGCCTTTGCTCGTGCCTCCGGTTCATTGAGATCGAATCGTCCAAGCTCGGAGTTGATCCTCGCCTGAATGAGAGGCTGAGACTCCGCAACTGCCAACTTCAGTGCCTCAATCTCACCTGCATCGACAACATCGGCGGGATCCTTTCCATCGGGTAGGAGAGCAACGCGGAGGTCCAGATCAGCAGGGACCGAGCGGTCGAAGCCTCGCAGTGCGGCCCCAACACCAGCCTCATCTGCGTCGAACGCTAGGACAACTCGCTCGGAGAATCGACGGAGAAGGTCCAAGTGATCTTCGCCAAGGGCAGTCCCACATGTTGCAACGGCGATCCTCATGCCTGCTTGATGCATCGAGATGACATCGGTATATCCCTCGACAACCACGGATGTGTCCTGGCGAACAATGTCAGACTTCGCCCAATTGAGACCGTACAAGAGTCTCGATTTCTGATAGATCGGTGTCTCAGCCGTGTTGAGGTACTTCGGTCCGTCACCGTCGAGAATGCGAGCGCCAAAGCCAACAGGATCACCCCTGAGATCGAGAATCGGGAACATCACTCTGCCCCGGAATCGGTCAACAAGTCCGCCCCTTCTCGTCCTGGACGCGAGACCCGCCTTCTCTATCGTATCGTCGCGAATGCCCTCTTCGCGCAGCGCAGACACAAGCTCCTCCCAGGCATCGGGTGAGTAACCAAGAGAGAACTGATCCACTACCTCTCCGTCGTAACCCCGACTGCGAAGATACTTGCGGGCCGGTCCTGCATCCGGTGCAGATTTGAGGCGTTTCGTGTAGAAATCAACAGCGAACGCCGTTGCCTCCACCAACCGTTCGCGGTGGCTTCGGCGCTTGGCTGCCTCAGGATCAATAGTAAGAACCACCCCTGCCCGTCGAGCAAGCAACTCAACAGCCCCGGCAAAGTCGAGGCTCTGGGTCTCTTGGACCCAGCGATAGATGTCCCCACTCTTTCCGCACCCGAAGCAGTGGTAGAGGCCTCTTGCTCCATCGATCGAGAGAGAGGGGGTCTTCTCGGAGTGAAAAGGGCAGACAGCCATGGTGGAGCGCCCTGAGCGCTTCACTTTCGTCACCTCGGATGCGAGTTCGACCAGATCGGTCCTCTCTCGCACGGTGTCGATGTCATCACGGGAGTAAGCCATGCTCCGACGATACCGGAAGTTCAGGGACGAGGGAACCCTCTCCACTCCACACACGCGAGAAGGACACCGCCGGAGCGGTGCCCTCTGCGCTCTTTGGAGGAGACTTCGTGTTGTAATTACTTCTGATTCTTGCGTGCGTGGACAACTGCGGCGCCCAAGCGGGAACGAACCATTTGAAGAGCTGTATCTGAGAGCATTGCTATCGTCCTCCTTGTTCATGTGAACGATGCGGATATTCGTTCACTAGAACATATATTACACCATATCTACGATATATGTGTAATACTTACGCCTATGGACGATTTAGACCGACAAATTATATCCCGCTTGAACGAAGATGGGCGGATGCCGTACAGTCGCATTGCCCAGGACTGCGCTGTAGCTACGACCACGATCCACCAACGGGTGAAACGACTCGTCGATAGCGGCGTGATCAAAGGGACACGGGTTCGCGTTGATTGGGAGACTGTGGGGTTACCCGTGACCGCCCAGGTCTCGGTGGAGGCACCGAACACGAAAGCCCTTGCAAGTGTGGCAGAGGATCTCAGTGCGATTCCGTTTATCCAGAACTGCTTCGCCGTTACAGGAGAATTCGATCTGTTGATGACCGTTCGAGCACGATCATCGGAGCACCTCGGGGAGATCCTTGAAGAGATCCGATCGCACGCCCCTGGCAGGAGTCGCACACTCGTTGTTCTCGCAACCTACTTCGAGGGGCGTGTCCCTCCCGTCTGAGGGC
>CAYYGI010000007.1:8791-11715 GCA_964471085.1 uncultured Acidimicrobiaceae bacterium | reverse complement strand
CCCCGTTCCGTTCACTGGGCCCCCAGCGGCCTATGTAAGGTCTCATACCCTGGGTACGGTGCTTCGGGGCTGGGGGGGGTTAGGAGGGGAGGTGGTCGGTGAGGTAGGTGGTGAGATTCTCTATGGGAATGCGATCCTGGGCCATCGTGTCGCGGTCTCGCACCGTCACCTGGTTGTCTTCAAGAGAGTCAAAGTCGATCGTCACGCAGTACGGCGTGCCGATCTCGTCCTGTCTGCGATATCTCCGACCAATCGACTGGGTGACATCCACTTCGATCTGCCACTTGCCGCGCAGCATCCCCGCGACTCTCTGTGTAGTCTCGATGAGGTCAGGCTTCTTCGAGAGTGGGAGTACAGCCACTTTGATAGGTGCAAGCCTTGGGTCGAGCTTGAGGACAACCCGAGTCTCGCCCTCAACCTCTTCTTCGGTGTAGGCATCAATGAGGAACGCAAAAGTTGTCCTCGTGGCGCCCGCGGCGGTCTCAACTACGTAGGGAACAAATCTCTCACTTGTCTCCTGATCGAAGTAGGTGAGATCCTCCCCCGAGTGCTCAATGTGCGCCTTGAGATCAAAGTCCGTCCGGTTATGAATTCCTTCAAGCTCATCCCACCCCCACGGGAAGCGATACTCGACATCAATCGCAGCGGCTGCATAATGCGCTAACTCATCTGGCCCGTGAGGTTCACGCCGAAGGTTCTCCGCTGACATCCCTAGGTCCGCGTACCAAGCATCGCGCTCAATGATCCACTCGTCGAAGAATCGTTCCGCGGTGTCTGGATAACAGAAGTACTGCATCTCCATCTGCTCGAACTCACGTGTGCGAAACACGAACTGCCCTGGCGTAATCTCGTTGCGAAACGCCTTCCCGATCTGGGCAATACCGAAGGGGAGCTTCATGCGGGCTGTGCGCCGCACATTCTCGAAGTTCGTGAAGATCCCCTGGGCCGTCTCTGGGCGCAGATACACCTGGTTCTCTTCGCTCTCGACTGGTCCCAGATGGGTCTTGAGCATCAGGTTGAACTCTTTTGGCTCCGTGAACGTCCCCGATCTGCCACACGTCGGGCACTTGTTTGGATCCTTGAGCTTGTCAACACGGTGCCTTGCGTTGCACTCGCGACACTCAACAAGCGGGTCCGAGAAAGAACCGACGTGTCCCGATGCCACCCATACCTGGGGCGACTGCAATATTGCAGAGTCGATGCCGACGATGTCGTCGCGCATGCGCACCATTGCGCGCCACCACTCCTCCTTGACGTTGCGCAGCAGCTCAACACCGAGCGGTCCGTAGTCGTACGCTGAACGCAGACCACCGTAGATCTCGGAGGACTGGAAAACGAACCCTCGCTTCTTTGCGAGATTGACAATGGTGTCGAAGTCAGCTGGCATCAGTAGATCCTGGCGGTAGGGAGAGGAGCGCTCCCCAGATGCTACACGACGGGGTCAGTGAACGATTCATCCACTGCTCCCCCGTATCGGCGGTCCCTCTCCTGGTACTGGGCAATGCACCGCGCAAGTTCGTTCCGATCGAAGTCAGGCCACAGCACAGGGGTAAAGACGTACTCACTGTACGCGGCCTGCCAGAGCAGGAAGTTCGAGGTGCGTTGCTCGCCGCTGGTACGGATGACAAGATCAGTGTCGGGCATCTCGGGGAGATAGAGGCTGTTCCGGATCATGTCTTCATCTACGACTTCGGGAGAGATCTCGCCCGCAAGGCTGGCGAGGGCGATTCGACGCACAGCATCTACTATCTCAGCCCTCCCCCCGTAGTTGAACGCGAATACCATCGTCATCGTGGTGTTGCGCGCCGTGAGTTCTTCTGCGCTCTGGATGCTATCTCGCAGAATCTGGGGCACTCTTACGTCCTCGACATCTCCTATGAAGAGCACCCTTACGCCGAGATCGTTAAGTTCGTCTCGTCTGCGTTCGAGGAGATCGACGTTGAACTGCATCAGGAACGAGACTTCGTACTCGTCCCGGTTCCAGTTCTCCGTCGAGAACGTGTACACCGTCAACCACTCGATCCCCAACTCAAGAGCACCGTGCACGACATCGAAGAGTGCAGGCTCCCCCGCTGCGTGACCCTGGGTTCTATGAAGCCCTCGCCCGTTCGCCCACCGCCCGTTCCCATCCATGATGATCCCGACGTGGCGCGGGATTCTACTTCTATCGACTCTCGCTGTGATCTTCTTCTCCATCACACGTCATCCTCCGCTCACGCTGAGGCTCTCAAGCTTGCGCTCAAGGTGATACTCCATGAATCGTCGAGTGACTCCCAATGCCTCTGAGGAGAGCGCTTTATCCGCCTCCGGGAGTTCCGTGAAATCTGTAGCCGCGACCGCTGCAAGGTACTCAACGACCCCCTCCCTCAACACATACGCGCCCGGAGCACGGCACGACTCGCACACCGACCCCCCTGCAGCAAAGCTAAATCTCCTGAGGCCGCTCCCCGTTCCACAGCTTGCACATGAATCGAAGGCTGGCGCAACGCCGATGACGTTCGCTGCCTTCAAGAGGAACGAGGTGACAAGATCAGGGTGTGGCGGCTGGTGGTCGAGCACGGTCAACCCGCGCTGGAGGAGGAGAAACATCCTCAGGGATGCCTCGTCTTCTTGTATCACAGCGTCGACAACTTCAAGCATTGTTGAGGCTGCAAGCACCCTGTCGAGGTGATTGCGGAGCTCTCCAAAGGCGTTGATCGTCGAGACCTGAGTGATTGTGTCGAGGTTCTTCCCCTCATAGAGAATGAGATCAACGTGACTGAAGGGCTCAAGGCGCCCGCCGAATCGACTTTTTGTCTTACGCACGCCCTTGGCAACGGTACGAAGCTTCCCGCGGTTCGGGCTTACGAGCACAACAATTCGATGCGATTCGCCAAACGGGTAGCCGCGCAGAACTATGCCCTGATCGTTACGGATAGCCATAG
>CAYYGI010000007.1:2243-8691 GCA_964471085.1 uncultured Acidimicrobiaceae bacterium | reverse complement strand
GAACACTGAACATCGAACACTAAATATCGAACACCCAAGCGGCCCGTCAGATTTTCGGTGACGTCTCTCAGAAGCCGAGGCGGTCGAGGCTCTCGGGTCTGCGTTGCCAGTCTTTCTCCACCCTCACCCTGAGATCAAGAAACACTTTCGTCCCGAACAACTTCTCTAGTTCCGGGCGCGCCTCAGATCCGACTGCACGCACAACACTTGCACCCTTCCCAATAACCATCCCCTTCTGAGAGTCTCGCTCAACGTACGCGGTTGCCTCAATCCGAAGCACACCGTTCTCCTGAGTCTCCATCTCGTCCACGACGACCGCGAGCGAGTGGGGCAGTTCCTCACGGAGCCGAGAGAGAAACTTCTCGCGAATTAATTCTGCTGCCAGCAACTGATCTGGCTGATCAGAGGTTGCATCCGGTGGGAAGAAGAAAGGTCCCGGCTCGCAGAGCGCAACGAGCTCGCCTGTCAGTACTTCCACTCCCTCCCCAGTCTTGGCTGAAATCGGCACATATGCGTTGAAGCCCCACTCCCCTGCTTGGCCGAGCTGACCAACAATCTCCTCGGGTTTTGCAACATCGATCTTGTTCACTGCAATGACGACACGCACCCCTGAGGCCGATAGCCGTTCGGCGATCAACCGATCCCCCGGACCAATCGGCTGGGTTGCATCAAGCACAAAGAGGGCCGCATCGGACTCGGCAAGAGATCCATATACGAGCGTATTCAGCCTCTCCCCCAGCGCAGTCCGTGGCTTGTGGATACCTGGAGTGTCGATGAGCACAAGTTGCGTGTTGTCATCGGGCAACGTCACGATGCCCCTGATCGTGTTGCGCGTTGTCTGGGGCCGACTCGATGTGATCGCGACCTTCTCCCCAACAAGCGCGTTGACGATTGTTGACTTGCCCACGTTCGGCCGGCCAACGATTGAGATAAACCCTGAACGAGTCTCCAAGTGGCTCATGATCGAGTCACCCGCACTCTCTCGACGCGCCGGCCTTGCACCGTGTCGGCGGTGAACACGAGCCCGGCGTGATCGAACGTCTCTCCAGTCTCAGGGACCCTCCCAGCAAGTTCAAGGACGAGTCCACCAACCGTGTCCCACTCGTCTGACGGGAGCTCTACCCCCAGCGCTGCGGCAAGGTCATCAACGTCGAGGCGGGCATCGACGAGCCATGCGTCATCAACTTGTGTGATCATGGGGGCCTCGTCATCGAACTCGTCAGCGATCTCACCGACGAGTTCCTCGATGAGATCCTCAATGGTGACTAGGCCTGCGGTTCCTCCGAATTCATCGATCACGATGGAGAGATGGTGGCGAGATGCCTGCATCTCGCGGAGCAGCTCTGAGATCGGCTTCGTCTCGGGAACGAAGAACGCGTCGTGGGAGAGAGATCTCGCGGTACGGGGTGGCTCTTCCTGGTCGAAGAGCTCAAGGAGGTCTCTGGCGTACAAGATACCGACAACGTGGTCAACGCTCTCGCCGGTGACGGGGATGCGCGACCTCCCACTTGAGAGCACGAGATCAACAGCCTCATCGGTGGATGCCTCACCATCGATCGTAATCATGTCGGTGCGCGGCACCATCACTTCGCGTACGATCGTGTTGGTGAACTCAATGACCGAGCGGATCAGTTCCCGTTCCTCTGGACTCGAGAGCTTGGAGCTATTGGTGGTGTCGTCTTCGTCAAGGTCTGTGATCAGGTCCCCTGCCGCGGCACCGACCGAGATCGCAATAGAGAGTGCTGGAGCAAAGCGATATGCAAGAGAGCCGGGGCGGCTTCTCCCAATTCTTCGAGGGATGACATCTGCAACGAGCAGTAACCCAATCGTCATCACCACGATTGCAACGCCGAGCTCAAGCCCTCCGAGGGCACCGGAGAGCGCCCAAGTCATTGGAATGACAGCGAACACGATCAAGGCAGTCACTGTTGTGCTGAGCGCAGGCTGAATCTCTGAACGGTCTTCAAGGAGCCGAGCTGTGGTTGCTGCTCCCTTGGCACCTTCGTTGGATGCTCGAAGCGCGTCAGCTCTTGGTGTGTGCATCAGGCTTGAACCACCTGCACGCAGCATTCCAGCAACAGCCATGAGCCCAAACGCGACGAGCCAACCAGCTAAGAGCATCATCTCCGAGTCATCCCGATAGTTGCTAAATGTTCTGCTTCTCGAACTTCCATTGCCTCGGCTTCGCTCCCGGTCTGGTGATCCCACCCCAATATGTGCAGCACCCCGTGCACCACCATGAGGTGAAGTTCCTCTGTGAATGTGACACCGTACTGCTCTGCGTGCGCCTCCACAATGTCAGCGCAGATAAAAATGTCGCCAAGCTCGAGTGGCGGGCCTCCCTCAATGCGCGCTGGAGGCTTGTGAGGCGCTGCATCCTCAATCGGGAACGAGAGTACATCTGTTGGACCGGTTCTCCCCATATGATCAGCGTTGAGGGCAGCCATTGCTTCCCGGTCCACAAAGAACACAGAGAGACGCGAGTCGTGATCCAATGCTTCGCGTTGAAGGACTGATGAGACGAATGACCCCACATCTCGTGGATCGACTCCTTGGCGACTCCGCCCTGTGACTTCAACGTTCATGAACCCTCAGCTGAGAGTGCCTTCGGGAAGTTCGGATAGTCGACTCTCGCGTGATAGTACGCGGAGAGCGCAGCAACGATCTCGCCCTTGATGGTCGTCAACTCTCCAAACGTGAGCGAACAATCGTCGAACTGGCCATCTTCTAGCTTCTCGCCAACAATCGTGTCTACGAGTTGAATAAGTCCCTCCTCGGTTGGCTGCTCGTTCTGTGCGTACGCTCTTGCAGCCGCCTCGGTGGCGTCAGCGATCATCACGATCGCCATCTCCCTGCGAATCGGTTTCACGCCGTGATGCCGGTAGATCTCTGGGTCGACCTCGGGGTCCTCAGCGAGAGCCTTGTGGTAGAAGAACCGCATGAGGCTTGTTCCGTGATGCATCAAGATACCGTTGGCCACTTCCTCAGGGATCCGATAGTGACGCGCCAACTCGAGTCCGTCGGTGACGTGCCCGCGTACAATCTCCGCGGATTCTGCTGGTGTGAGATCGTCATGAGGATTGAAGCCGAGCTGGTTCTCAACAAAATACTGCGGATGTTCGGTCTTGCCGAGATCGTGATACCAAGCTGCGGCTTGCGCGAGGAGTTGGTCTGCCCCGATGGATCGCGCTGCTCTCCCCGCAATGGAACCAACGAGCATTGAGTGGTTGAACGTCCCGGGGGCCTTCTCTTCGAGAAGTTGAAGGGCAGGATGGTTCCTGTCGAGCAAGTCGAGGAGGGACATCGTTGTTGTCACGCCGAAAGCATTCTCGAGGAAGGACACAAGCCCCTGGCCGACAAAGCCACCTGCCACAGCACCGACGAAGGCCCACCCTGCAGCTTGAAACGCCGCAATAATTGTGTGCTCGGGCGTAAACAGATACTCGAGTCCTGCTGCAACTGGAGCAGCTACTACGGCCGAACCCAACACAGAGAGCCGCAGTTGGGATCGTGACGAGACGCTCGACACAAAGGCTACAGGGATAGATGCAGCGATCCCCGCGTACAAAGTAAAAGCGATATCCCCGGTAGAGATGGCCGTGAACGCGGCAACGGGGAGAGCAAGAAGGAGCGCCGTGCGCTGGTCAAACAAGATGGAGGTCATCACCCCAATTGCTACAACCGGGATAATGTACCCGACCGCGTGATCAGCTCCCGCAACGAGCTCGGGGATGCGTGAGGCTGCTGCAGCCAGCATGAGGATGATCCCGATAAGGGCAACGCGACGCGGCTTGTCAAGGTTTGTGGGGGCAATCCTTGTAAGAAGGAACACGACGACAAGGATGCTGATAATCCCAAAGATGATCTTGGCGGAGAGGGGGACGGCCGTCTTGACATCCGGCACATACAGTTCGAGTTCCTGGATGGCTTCTATCTGCACCGAAGTCAACGGATCTCCCTGCCAAGCAATGCGATCACCGATCCGAAAGATGGTCACCTGTTCGGGCACATCGTCTCGAGCGGCCTGTTGTTGAATCTCCCACTCCGTCTGATCGATGGACTCGTTGGCTTGGAGACGTCTTGCTACCAGGTTTGCCATAGCGTCCCTAGTCTCGTCAAGGTCTTCAGGCGAGAGGCCGGGAATCGCAATCGTTGGGCGTGTGAGCGGGTTCAGGTACTTGGCTACAACATCGTCAAGGTCCTGCCCGATGCGGATGCCCTGATCAAGTTCCAGTGTTGCCCATTCGATCGATATCTCTTCCATTCCGGGGAAGACAGAGAGCTCACCCGCTGCAACTCGGTCAATGTCCTTCGCAAAGAGGTCTACGAATTGAGCAACCGTCCTCTCCTCAAGAACCGGATTGAGTGTTTGGAGCGTTGAGATCTGAATATCCCGATCAATGCGTGGCAACGTCGTCGTCGTCGTCTCGGGAGGTATCGTCACTTCCACCTCACCAGCAATGGTGGTCGTCGTCTCCTCAATGTTCTCCGTTGCTGCTTCCTCCTCGGGCACCTCGGTTGTCGTCGTGGTCGTGGGAGGTGGCGGATCTCCAAAAGCACCCTCAGCGAGTTGGTCGTAGAGATCAATGATGGCAACGATGACTGCCTGTGATCTCTCGGTGTTCCTCACGTATGGAGCGGGGACGTCGAGCGCTGCAGCGAGACGAGCATCCTCGGTTTTGTCGGGGTCGGGGATCTCGGAGGTTGTGCGATTCGCATCAAAATCTTCAGGTGACGGCTCACCGACGGTGAGGCGGGGGTCGAGCTCGGGTACGGTCTCATATCCAACGCCGAGCATCAGTGAGACCACAAGGACTGTGCCCAAGAGGATCGAGATGTTGATCAGGCGCCATCTCCTGGTCCCGGTATTGCTCATGAGGGGCTCCTGGAATTCGCCTCGTACTTCTCGTACGCCGCGACGATTGCTGCAACAATACGATGTCGGACAACATCTGTCCCGGTGAGTTCGACAAACCCGGTGCCGTCGACGCCGTGGAGGATCCGGCGGATCACTCTGAGGCCCGAAGGGCGGCCCTCCCCAAGGTCCATCTGAGTCACGTCGCCAGTGACTACCATTTTCGAGTTGAAGCCGAGGCGTGTGAGAAACATCTTCATCTGTTCAGGCGTCGTATTTTGAGCTTCGTCAAGCACGACGAAGGCATCATTGAAGGTACGCCCGCGCATGTAGGCGAGGGGAGCAATCTCGATAGTTCCCTCCTCCATGAACCGGCCGGTCTGTTCGGGTCCAAGCATCTCGTACAACGCGTCATACAGAGGTCTGAGATACGGATCAACCTTCGCGGCGAGGTCACCGGGGAGGAAGCCGAGGCGCTCACCTGCCTCAACTGCCGGTCTCGATAAAATGATCCGGCGCACGCCTCCCGTGAGAAGCGTCTCGACGGCAGTGGCCATTGCAAGATACGTTTTTCCGGTCCCCGCAGGACCGATAGCGAACGTGAGAGTGTGCTCCCGGATCGCGTCCACATACAGCTTCTGCCCACGCGTCTTTGGGCGAACAACTCTGCCTCTCGCGACAGCGATCGAATCTGTGAAGACACCGGATGGATTGGGAGCGTCTACCTTGACCATCGCAATAACCCGATCGACGCGGTCCGCATCGAGGGATTGTCCTTCCTGAACTAACACGAGAAGCTCGTCAAGAACTGTGTTCACGATCCCAATCTCACGTTCGTTGCCTGTGATATCAATCTCGTTTCCACGCGCGACGAGGCGTGCACCCGGAAATGCTGTTTCGACGCGACGAAGATGCACATCCCTCGTGCCCAGGAGCTCAATCATGAGATGGTTCGAAGGGATGCGTATCCGAGTTTTCGTGTCGGGAGGACTGGTCAAAGCCTCGCTCCTCGCCGCCCTGCCAGCTCACTGCTGTGGCGACTAGTGCATCTGGATCGCGGAATAAGAATAGGGAGAGTATATCGCGGCACCTCGAATAGCAGAGAGAGGTCCGCACGGCGTGGAGACTCAGAGGTCCGGACGGTGGCTCTCCAATTTCTCATTGAGCGACTTGTCTGAGACGTCAAGCATCATGGCGAGTACCGCTACATCCGAAGCCCTGATCGTCATGACTCTTCCGTTGAAGTCCTGTCGCTGCACCTGGATGCGCAGAAGGAACCGGTCTAAGACTTCTCCAAGTTCACCTTCGAGAACGTCAACCCGTTCCAGGTCGATAGTGACGGCACCCTCTTGTCGAGGAACCATGTCGTACACATCCTCTTCGGGGAGGAGTTGGCTGACAGGTACCTTGTAGTGGAGTGCAAGCCGTTTTAGTCGCGGCAGGGAGAGGCTCCGCTCGCCACGTTCATACGCTCCGAGAACTGCTGCCTTGAACTCGCCAGCGGTATCCCTGTGCACATCTTGGAGTGCAAGACCGCGCTGAAGCCTGATCACCCTGAGCCGCTCTCCGACCTTGACGTTGTACTCCATCTGA
>CAYYGI010000007.1:0-2143 GCA_964471085.1 uncultured Acidimicrobiaceae bacterium | reverse complement strand
TATCTCCGAAAGAGTCCCCGCTTCTGTTTCGAGGGGCGCTCTCCACGAATACCCCCGTACTCCCTGAGGGCATCCTCGGCATCGGCGTCGAGTTCAAGAGGGACCAGTACCTCGATGTGGACGAGGAGATCACCCCTGCCTCGACGTTGAAGGCGTGGCACCCCTCTCTTTCCAAGCCTATACACCGTCTCGGGCTGAGTCCCGGGTGAGACTTCTAGCGGTTCTACACCGCCCTCAAGGAGGGGAACCTCTAGATCAATGCCGAACGTTGCTTCGGTAAAGCCGATCGAGATGCGGTGGTGGAGGTCGTCACCGACCCGTTGAAAGCGATCGTCGGGCTTGACGCGGATATCTACGTACACATCACCCGCGGGTGCTCCACGTTGCCCTGCGCTCCCCTTCTGGTTGAGCCGCAGCCTCGTGCCTGTCTCAACACCCTCAGGCACTTCGACAGTAAGGTTGCGTTCGCCTCGAACCCTCCCCTCCCCATTGCAGCCGGCACAGGGGTGACGAATCTGGTGGCCCGTCCCTGCACACTCACTGCACTCAACAACGGTCATCATCGTCCCGAGCAGAGTCTGGCGTGCGGCTTGGAGTCGTCCGTGACCGTCGCACTTCGAACACGTGATTGCAGTATGACCGGGCTCTGACCCGCTGCTGTCACAAATCTGACACGAGACACGGCTTGTGAATCTCACATCGCGCTCAGTGCCGAACGCAGCGTCCGCTAAGGAGAGGTCGAGACGCACAGCAACGTCTGCCCCTCGCTCAGGTCCGCGCCTTGTGTTGCCGAAGCCGCCAAAGCCGCCACCACTGCCACCGAAAAATTGCTGGAGGATGTCCTCAAGGCCACCGAACTGACTAAACAGATCTTGGCCACCGAACGTCTCTCCTCTATCGAAGCGTGCTCGTTTCTGGGGGTCTGAGAGAACTTCGTACGCCTCGGCGACTTCGCGGAATTTCTCCTCGGCTGCAGCATCCCCTGGGTTAGCGTCAGGGTGTGTCTCACGTGCCAGAGCGCGGAAAGCCTTCTTAATTTCTTCAGGGTTCGCGTCGCGAGACACCCCGAGAATCTCATAATAGTCGCTCATTTCTCGGCTCCAAAGCTGCTCTCAAGTCCCTCTGTGACATTCTCGACAACTCGGATAGCTCTCCGATAGTCCATTCGCATGGGGCCTATGACTCCTACTCTGCCACTCGAACCAGAAGGCGTCTCATAGGTGGCGGTGACGACGGCTAAATCGGTCTCATCCGCCACCTCGTTCTCACCACTCAAGTTCAGCCCGAATCGCACCGCGAGGCCATTGGTCTCGTTACTCATCAAATCGATGAGTGCCGCTTCTTCGTTGAGCAGCTCCAAGAGATGTTGCACCATGGAGAGATCGCTCCAGAGTGCTGCCATCTGGCTGGTTCCACCAACGTATACCTCGCGCTCCCCTGTCACAGCACCGGCGAGCCGATCACATACAGGCAGTGTGATCCGTCTCACCATTGCAGGAAGATCTGATGCAAGGAGGCGATCCTCTTGGGGTTTGTCCAGGGAGTTGCCCTGAAATGCGGAAGCGATGAGGTGCTGAGCAGTCTCAAGAGATTCGCTGTCTATGACCACTTCGGTGTCGACGAATTCCTGATAGACGCGGCCAGACTCGGCAATAGCGATAGCAAGTACGACAGTGCCACCGAGGGGCACAAGCCTGACATCCTTCACTACTTCGTTGGCAGATGTAGGCCCAACAACGACTGCTGGATAAGCAGTCAATTCGCTCACTAGCGTCGAAGTGTCCCTCAGCACTTCCGAGATCTGCCTATGCACCTGCTGAAAAAATGTGTCAATCTGGTTCCTCGTTGTCTCTCTGAGACGCTCCGGAGAGAGATGGTCAACGTAGAACCGATACCCCTGATGCGTCGGCACACGTCCAGCAGAAGTATGGGGCTGGACGACAAAGCCGTACGATTCGAGTTGAGCAAGGTCGTTGCGCACTGTTGCAGAAGAGACTTCGAGACCGCTGAGATCAAGCACGCATTGCGAACTGACGGGTTCGCCCGTGCGGATGTACTCCTCGATGAGAGCTCTGAGAACTTCTGACCTTCGGCTATCAAGCATGCCGGAAAGTTAGCAGTCGAGCGGAGAGACTGATAACGC
>CAYYGI010000006.1:7920-16539 GCA_964471085.1 uncultured Acidimicrobiaceae bacterium | reverse complement strand
TCCGTACGTGGGCGATACTGGATTTGAACCAGTGACCCCTGCCGTGTCGAGGCAGTGCTCTGCCGCTGAGCTAATCGCCCATATTGGTGCATGTCTTGGTGCATGTTAACGCCGAGGCGACGCCGGGAATCGAACCCGGGTCCAGGGTTTTGCAGACCCTTGCCTAGCCACTCGGCCACGTCGCCGATACTGAAGGGCGGCCAAGTGACCGCCCTTGCTCCGAGCGGACGACCGGGATCGAACCGGCGACCTCAACCTTGGCAAGGTTGCGCTCTACCAGCTGAGCTACGTCCGCGAGTGCGTGATAGTACCACGCAGAGCACCCTTCAAGCACCCTTGAGACCCGTCGACCCGAATCCCCCCTCCCCCCTCGACGTGTCGTCAAGGGAGTCGACGGCAACGTACTCAGGAGCCTGAACGGCAAGAATGACAAGCTGGGCAATCCGATCACCCACCTCAACCTCGAAGGGCTCGGTGCCATGATTAATGAGTGCGACCTGCACCTCGCCCCTATATCCGGAATCGATGAGTCCGGGAGCGTTGAGCACGGTCACACCGCTGCGGACCGCGAGGCCGCTGCGTGGGAGCACAAAACCTCCGTAGCCAGCAGGAATCGCCATCGACATTCCTGTCGAGATCAGCGCCCTCTCGCCAGGCCCAATTGTGACCGCCTTGGCAGCAACAAGATCAGCACCGGCATCGCCAGGATGGGCAGAGCCGGGGAGTTGATACATCGAATCTTTCCGAACAACGGGTATCTTCATAACAAGCTTCTCCCACGGAGGCGACAACAATGACTCCCCCAAGCAAACTCAGAGAGCCAGGTAACGACGGTAGCTGGTTCCTTGAAGCTGTCGGCGTGGTTCCGGCTGCTCCGACACCAAGTGAAGCTATCGCCGCCCTCGAATCAGAGAATACGCTTCCTCAAGTCCCCGCCAACGGAGCTGGCATGGGCGTCCTTGCCACATTCGATGGGAGCACCGGAACATCGACCTCAACATTCAGCCGTGTGGGGCCAGTCTCTCGTCGTCACACTGCTGCCACCACGCGAGCAAGTGCTCCGGCTCCAACTCTCCGAGAATCCGTCGACCCGAGTATCTCTCCCACTCTTCGGATCAACCGCTCCTTCCGGCTCCCTACAATTGCTTTCGGGCTCTTCCTCGTGACCGTCACGGTTGTAGTCCTTGCATGGGTCCCTGCAATACTCCGCCAGGATGCAGAAGCTCTTCAACACAGCTATGCCCAGGCTTCTCTCGCAATTCGCGATCACCTGCCAACCGCCCAGACAGCCCTCGACGCGGTCACTGACCCAGCAACGGGCCCTGGCGAGTGGTCTATCGTCATCCCGATCGTCTCTGAACTCGGCAGTCACGGCAGCATTCTGCGCAGCGCTGCGAACGAAGAACTCCCCCGCAACATCCCGGTGCTCTCCAACACAATCCAAGACGAGATGGCACCGCTTCGCGACACCGCTGACCGCCAAGCGTTCAGGGCATCGGAGATCACAAGACGAATCGGACATGCCTACTTGTTGCGCACATCGATCCCGCATCTGCTCTCGACCGGTGCCCTGCCAACGGAGGGCGACACCCAAACCCTCAATGCGTTGACTATCAGCCTTGCATCATCCCTCGTTGAATCTTCAGCCGTACTGAGTGATCTGCCGGACACTCCGGCATTCAGAACCCTCACCGATGCCTCAACGGCCGCTGTCACACGCTTCGCGTCGTGGCAGGAGGCCTACTTGATGGCTCTCTCCGTTGGAGATACTGTCGCTGCCGAACTGCTCATTGATGAGCTGATCCAACTCCGTCTGGGTCTTGAGGTTGAACTCGACCGAGCAATGAGCGTCGTCCGGCTCGAAGTTGATCAACAGATCGTGTCACTGGCGGTCGATCTCGACGCCTTCCTCCTCGAGCTCACCCAGCAGTAGGCGGGTCGTTGTCGAGTGCAGCGACTTCCTTCTCGAAGTCACTCGCCTTCTGGAAGTCCTTGTACACAGATGCAAAACGGAGATATCCAACCTCATCGATGTCCCTGAGCCCATCGAGCACGATCCTTCCGATCACTTCTGCATGGATCGAGCCCTGTGACGTATACACAGCGCGTTCAACAGTTGCAACGAGGTCATCGATCGCGTCTCTCGGGACTGGGCGATCAGCCATCGTGATCTCAACCCCGAGCCGGACCTTGGAAGCATCGAAGGGTTGACGCCTGCCATCTCTCTTTATCACCACAACTGCGGAAGGTCTCTCAAAAGTCGTGAATCGATGTCCACATTGCGGGCACGCCCTGCGGCGACGGATCGTGCGACCCTCATCGGCGGGGCGAGAATCTACAACCCTCGTGTCAGCCGAGGTACACAGTGGGCATCGCATTCTCACAGGTTACAGGAGACCGCTTCGAGAAGAGCAGATACGTTGAAAGGTCACGAAGAGACCACGGGGATCTCAATAACCTGGCCGGATTGAAGCAAGCCACTATCGAGGCTATTCAACTTCTGGATGACTGCCACCATCCGCCTTGGATCTCCATCCTTTGGTCCGCTCTCACGCGCAATCTCCCACAATGTGTCCCCCGGCTGAACTCGATACTCGATGGTCTCACCAACCTCTCCTGTTGCCTGGACAGCAGAGGAGAGGGAGAGGAGAACCGCTATGACCATGATGGAGATGATGGAGAGCGCCCGTGTTCGTGCGCTTGCAATCACTGTCATGTGTTCGTCTCCCTCTCATTTGCTGCCCAGTCTTTGGACCAGCCGTCTCCGGCCTGCCCTTCTTTGTCGCTGAGTCTTCCAGGCATCCCTGGGGAGACTCAGCATCTACATCCGACAGTACCGGTTGGGTGTGACACGTTCCGATGCGTATGGGTACTGCACCAGTTGGCGGGGACTTCTTGGGGAGATAGCCCTCACACCCAACCGAACATCTGTTCGGCTATGTCTATAAGGTACCGAACATCTGTTCGTATGTCAAGTCTTTCGTGAATCGAGACCAGAGAGAGATGATCTTCTGCGTACATTCTCTCCGCTATCAGGGAATGCATCGAACATATGTTTGCTCTTAAGCGCAGACTCGGCTAGTGTTCAGAGAGACCAAGAGGAGGAATCGTGCCAGACCGTTCAAGCCTTACGCAGAGACAGAGAGAGATCCTCGACCTCATCAGCTCAACCGTGCAAGACCGCGGGTACCCACCCTCCGTACGTGAGATCGGCGACATGGTCGGTCTCAGGTCACCATCGACCGTTCACTCCCACCTCTCGACCCTCTCCGCAGAGGGATTCATCCGAAGAGACCCCTCCAAACCGAGAGCAATCGAAGTCATAAGACAGGACGGTGCCACTTCAATCAGCAGAGCTGCGGTGCGAGATGTTCCGCTCGTGGGCGCTATTGCCGCCGGCTCACCGATTCTTGCAGAAGAGGACATCGAAGAGATCTACCCCCTCCCAGTAGAGCTCGTCGGGCGAGACCCGGTCTTCATGTTGAGAATCAGGGGGGACTCGATGAGGGATGCCGGAATCCTTGACCAAGACTACGTCGTCGTTCAACGCCAGCAGACTGCCCGAAACGGCCAGATCGTCGCAGCTCTCATCGACGGAGAAGAAGCAACCGTCAAGACCTTTGAGCGCACCGGCACGAGCGTCACACTCCATCCAGCGAACGAGTCATATGAGCCGCTCTTCTTGGCAGAAGGTATCGAGATCCTCGGTGTGGTCGTAGCCGTGCTGCGTCGAATTGAGTAGTCAGTTGATTGAACCAGCAAATGCGTACTCCACCGGCGCATCCATCCATGCACCCGCGTCATCGAACCACACTCGTACCACTCCACCGGGGAGGTGAACCTCCATTGGTGTTGGCACCTCACGAATCGTGTGAGCAATGTAGGCCGAAGCCGTAGCACCTGTGCCGGAAGCCTGAGTCTCTCCAACTCCCCTCTCCCAGACTCGGACACGGATCCCATCACTCTCAAGAACCTCCACAAACTCAACATTTGTGCGATTCGGGAAGAGAGGATCATTCTCGATCGTTGGGCCAAGCTCCTCCACCGGGGCTGTATCGACATCGTCAACGAAGAGGACAGCGTGCGGATTCCCAATCGCGAACGGATACACGTCGTGGCCACTAATCATCAAGTTGCCTGACCGAAATGGCATCGGAGCCCCGACATACGCCACGATGCTCTCCTCTGCAACGCTGACAGGGTGATCTCCTACCGCACTCTCAACAATGAATTCACTGCTATCGGCCCACTCCCTGTCGTACGCGTACTGCGCAACACACCGCAACCCGTTACCACAGATCTCTGCCTGGCTCCCATCGGCGTTCCAGTGACGCATAGACACCCGGCCAGAGGAGAGAGCCGTTGCCACGATCACTCCATCGGCACCTATCCCTCTCCGGCGATGGCACCACGCGAGTACGTCGTCAGGATCCAGGGTACAGGGCCCCTCGACGATGATAAAGTCATTTCCAAGGCCGTGCATCTTTACGAAGTCCATCCGGTTACCTCCCCGATCCGTCTGAGAGCTGCTTTGATTCTCGCGTCCTCACTAGCCTGCCACGCCAGCCACTCGATGCGTGGGTCCTTCCCGAAGAACGTCCTCTGTCGCTTGACGAGGCTGTGCGTTGCACGCAGGACCGCCTCGCTGGCCACCTCGAAGGTTGCTCCTCCTCTCAAGACATCGAGAAACTCTCGGTAACCCACCGCTTGGGCGGCCGTGCGGCCCATCATCGGTGCAAGATACTCGACTTCTGCGAAGAAGCCATCATCAAGCATCGTCGCGAAGCGCTCCTCGATTTGGGCACCGAAGTGACCTCTTGAATCGATTCCGAGAGAGACGTGGCAGGTTGTTGCACGATACTCTCGCATCGCGACTGACTCGGGGAACGCTGCCCTCTCACTCGGCGTCCACGTCGTGATTCTCCAAATTTCTACCGCTCTCGTGACACGCCGCGGGTTATGCAGATCGAGGAAATCGGGTGCCTTGTGATCAATTGCCAACAACAGATTCTGCAATTCGTCGAAGGGCATGGCTTCGAGCTCTCTGCGAATCTCAGGGTCCGTTGGTGGGAACATCATCGGGTCAACAAGCGCGCGGAAATGCAACCCAGAACCCCCCGCAATGATCACGCGAGCGCCGGTTGCAACAGCGTTGTCAAGCACTACCCGGCCCTGTCTCTGGAACTCGGCTGCCGAGAAATGATCATCTGGCGCCGCTACATCGATCAAGTGGTAGGGAACACGCTCACGAGTCGCGAGGGAGGGCTTTGCCGTCCCGATGTCCATGCCTCGGTACACCTGCATCGAGTCAACAGAGAGAATGGAAGCCCCGTATGTTGTAGCTGCCGCCTCTGCAATCGCTGACTTCCCCATTGCTGTCGGACCGAGGATTGCCAAGACGTTCAGGAGACCGGCCCTCCCTCAAGGTAGTGTGGCGCGGCGCGCCTGACTACGGTTAAGAAGGTGCTCCCCGGTCTCCGGTCACCTGGGACGTGAACAATACGCGCACCCCGTGTTCGAGTCGTAAGAATCTCTGGGTTCCGCTTCGATGGACCCTCCACCATAACCTCGAAGGTACGCCCTACCTGATCGAGGTTTCGCTCGTAGGTAATACGGTTCTGTAGTTGGACAAGCCGATCGAAGCGCTCCTTTACGACCTCAACAGGCACCTGATCCTCCATCGTGGCAGCAGGCGTGCCTGGCCTTGGAGAGAACTGGAACATAAAGGCGTTATCGAAGCGTGCTGCCCCCATCACATCCAGCGTGGCCTCGAAGTCCTGGTCGGTCTCACCAGGGAAGCCGACGATGACATCCGTTGAAGCTGAGAGATCCGGCACGATCGATCGCATCATCTCCAACTTCTCCAAGAAACGCCGCGCGGTGTACCCCCGGTGCATCGCAGCAAGAATCCGATCGGAACCCGACTGAAGTGGGAAGTGAATCTGCTCACAGACGGCTGCAGTCTCTGCCATTGCGAGCGCAACATCCTCACGGAAGTCTTTGGGATGAGGGCTTGTATATCGGATGCGTTCGATACCTTCTATCGTCCCGACGCGACGGAGGAGATCTGCAAAGAGTGGCTTTCTCCCATTGAGGTCGAGATCCCTGCCATACGAGTTGACGTTCTGGCCAAGGAGTGTGACCTCCTTGACACCATCAGAAGCAAGCGCCTCGATCTCGCGTATGATATCTCCTGGTCTCCGCGATATCTCTGCGCCACGCACGAAGGGGACGATGCAGAACGTACATGAATTGTTGCACCCGATCGTGATCGTCACCCAGGCAGAGTGCTCGGACTCCCTCGTCAGCGGGAGCCCAGCGGGCACCACCGTTTCGGCCTTCGTCTCCTCCCAGATCTCGGTCACTGCCCCCCACTCCTCCGCGTAATCGAGGAGGTCAACAATGCGGTGGATATTGTGGGTTCCGAACACAACGTCGACCCAACCCGCCCGTTCATGGATGACGTCCCGCTCCTTTTGGGCAGAGCATCCCCCAACAGCGATCTTAAGATTTGGATTCGCGAGCTTCTCGCGTTTAAGTGAGCCGAGATAGCCGTAGAGCTTTGCGTCCGCATTCTCGCGTATCGTGCACGTGTTAAGTACAACAAGATCTGCATTCTCAACTGATCCCGTCGACACCATCCCGTCGCTCTCAAGAAGCCCAGCAATCTTCTCGGAGTCATGGTCGTTCATCTGACACCCGAACGTACGGATAAAGTAACGCTGGCCTTCACGCGTGCGCGGCCGCACTTCCTTGATAGAGGGCATTCCGAGCGCTATAGCCTGCAACATGGCATCCCAACGGGTTCAGCAGACGACCAGACGGCCGTCTAGCGAGCGTAGTCCTTTGCCCGAAACTCACGGATGACGGTGACTTCGATCTGACCCGGATACTGTAGATCAGACTCAAGCCTTTTTGCAATAGAACGGGCAAGTGACTTCGACGCTAAGTCGTCGAGTGTTCCGGGATCAACCACGACTCTCACCTCACGGCCTGCCTGGAGAGCGAACGCTCTCTCGACCCCGTCGAATCCCATCGCGATCATCTCAAGCTCTTCGAGGCGGCGGACATACGAGTCAAGAGCCTCGCGTCTCGCTCCCGGTCGTGCCGCTGAGACAGCATCCGCCGCCTGGACAAGGACAGCAGTAAGTGTCCGGGGCTCTACTTCGTTGTGGTGCGCTTCGATGGCATGCACGACTGCTGCGTCCTCTCCGAACCGTCGAGCAATCTCAGCACCAACGAGAGCGTGGGATCCACCAATCTCGTGACTGACAGCTTTCCCGATATCGTGAAGGAAGGCTGACCGCTTGACTTCAAGTTCGTCGGCACCAAGCTCAGCAGCGAGCATTCCCGCGATGTGGGCAGACTCGACAAGATGGTTGAGAACATTCTGACCATAACTGGTTCGATACTTGAGCCGACCGAGGAGCGTGATCAGTTCAGGATGGATTCTTGTCAAGCCCACGTCAAGCATCGCCCATTCGCCTGCATCTCTGATCGATTGAGAGACTTCGTCTTTCGCCTTCTCATGAGATTCCTCAATCGAAGAGGGGTGGATCCGCCCATCCTCAACAAGGCGAGTAAGAGCAAGACGCGCTACTTCCCGTCTTACAGGGTCAAACGTCGAGATAGTGACTGCACCTGGCGTGTCATCGACGATCAGGTCAACGCCAGCAACCGCCTCGAAGGTTCGGATGTTTCGGCCATCCCTTCCAATGATGCGGCCCTTCATATCCTCCGATGGAAGGGTGACCGTTGAAGTCGTCGTCTCAGCCACAACCTCTGCCGCTACCCGTTGGATCACACCAGCAAGAATGCGGCGAGACCGCCGCAGTGCTTCCTCGCGGGCTTTGCTCTCAACGTCTCTGACGAGCACCATTGCATCCCGCCTTGCCTCATCCTCAACCTTCTGGAGGAGCTCCTCTTTGGCCGCACGGGAGTCGAATCCGGCGAGAGCTTCAAGCTCAAGGCGTGCTTCTTCTTGAGATCGAGCAGCTTCCGCTGAAGCTTCTTGTGCTACACGCTCCATCCCAATGACCAACTCTTCGCGCTGAGCAAGATTCGCGCTTCGTTGTTCAAGGGTCGCAGCGCGTTGCTCAAGTGTTGAATTCTTCGAGTTCATCTCGACGCGCCGATGCTCGAGAGTCGCTTCCTCCCGATCTCGATACGTGTCAGCCAACGACCGGGCGTCTTCATCGGCTCGAGCCAGTATGCGCTGTGCATCCACCCTTGCATCGGAGATAATCTCATCGGGCGCCCCAGGTGTCCTGACAAGCTTGCGACCGATCAGAAGCCCCCCGAAGACTGCAACGACAGCCAGTACCGGTATGAGAAGGTCTTGCAGTTGTTCCATTGCGGTCCTCCTTCCTGCGTCACGTATACGAGACGTGCCGAGCCAGATCGGCTCGGCACACGCACGACATATTCGGAAGAGAGCACCTGGCTAGGATCCATCGCCCTAGCTCACTAGCCTCCACTCACCATGTATCTCGTGTTATATCATTCACGTTTCGGATTCTCTGATTTTAATTGATTTTGTGTGCCTGAGACACCAATGTTACTGCATCAACGGCGTTTCCGGAACGCGAAAAGAATATTTCCTACCTCTCTTCCTCGTTT
>CAYYGI010000006.1:0-7820 GCA_964471085.1 uncultured Acidimicrobiaceae bacterium | reverse complement strand
ATCAACGGCGTTTCCGGAACGCGAAAAGAATATTTCCTACCTCTCTTCCTCGTTTGCCCCTTCTGGTGTGCTCTCACTCTCGATATTCTCGCCTTCAATCACTCCCACGGCACGCAGCACCTGGTCCTGGAGTTGCATGGAGAGTTCCGGATTCTGTCTCAGATGGTCCTTCGCCTTCTCACGGCCTTGACCTAGCTGGTCACCGTCGTAGGTGTACCACGCACCTGCCTTGCGCACGATGTTCTGCTCCACTGCAACATCGAGCAGGCTGCCTTCTCGCGAGATGCCTTCACCGAACATGATGTCGAATTCGGCGAGGCGGAAGGGTGGCGCGACCTTGTTCTTGACGATCTTTGTGCGCACACGGTTCCCGATGTTCTCCGTGCCGACCTTGATTGCTTCAATGCGTCGGATATCGATCCGTACGCTTGAGTAGAACTTGAGTGCACGCCCACCCGGGGTAGTTTCAGGTGAGTTATGCACCATCACGCCATCGACCAGATAGTTGTGATGACCCTCGACCTCGATATCAAACTTGCGCATCGACTTCGTCTTCGGTTTCTCACTGATCTGTTCAATGGGAACAGGGAACATCGACATTGACTTCTCGGCAGGCTTCACCGTCACAGCGAACTTGCCCCGGTGATGTTGGAGCAACTTGTACTCCATGCACTCTGGCACATAAGGAGCAACGAGGGCGTGGAGAGCTTCGGTTCCATCCCTGTCAAATACGATGACAGCTTTACCCACGCGGTCAATCAGCTTGCAGGACAGCCCATAGGTATCTGTGAGCAGCGACAACAGGCGGCTGCGAGTCGACTCCTCCATGGCCTGCACGCAGATGTCTGATCGGCCGGCAGAGTCGTCGACGCGTCGTACATCGAACGTCCCGCCATCCACGTACCAGATAGCAAGAGCGAGCGGCGTGAGTTCCTTGAGGTAGTCCCAACTGAACACCTTCTGGCCCCCGATATATACGGCATCGCGCAGCACATCAAGTTCGACAAGAGGTGTGGTCTCGACCATCAACCCACCTTTGGCTTGCGGGCTGATCGAGAGAGGAACACCCTCGAGCAGCGAAGCTTTCCAGCGGACGTAGGCATCCTGGTTGGGTCCATGCCCAAACCTGAACCGGGACTTGATGCCTCGGACGTTCCCGCGGCCTCGCTTTGGAGACACAGAGGCATCTCCCATCAATCCACCGAGTACAAGTTGACGCTGCTGATCGTTCAGATACACAGGGAGAGGCATGAGAACCGACTCACCGACCTTGAACTCATCTGCTCGCTTCCAACCTGTCGGAGTCGCGATGAGGTGCTGATCGGTAGCAGCGAACTGTGCCCTCCCGTTCCCCTCGGGCTTGTACACCGTGAACTGGAGAAACCGCTCTGCGTTGCCATTGTCGTACCAGTTGACGATCTTCCTCGGCTCGATCTTTCCAGTCGAGGGGTCAACGGCGAGCACCTCGACATCCATCTTCTGATTGACGATCTTCCCGATCTTCTCTTGGGTACCGTCTGCAAGGGTTACCCGCGTCGAATACTGGAAGCATCCGAACATCACACCGATCTTCTCGCGGAGCTGGTTAATGAAGATCGCGGTCGTCTGGGAGCGATTGATTGAGCCTGCAAGCTTGCGCAGGGCTTGGGACATCAGACGAGCCTGGAGCCCCATGTGGACATCACCCATGTCGCCTTCGAGTTCGGCGCGCGGTACAAGTGCTGCAACCGAGTCGATGACGACCACGTCCAGCGCTCCTGATCGAATCAGCATGTCCATGATTTCGAGGGCTTGCTCCCCGGTGTCGGGCTGAGAGATAAGCAACTTATCAATATCGACACCGATTGCTCTCGCATAGATCGGGTCAAGGGCGTGCTCTGCATCGATAAACGCAGCGGTACCGCCGTTTCGCTGGGCTTCAGCAAGTATGTGGAGGGCAAGAGTCGTCTTACCGGAAGACTCTGGTCCGAAGATCTCAACGATGCGTCCCCGAGGCACACCTCCAATACCGAGTGCGAGGTCTAGGGAGAGGGCACCGGTTGGGATCGAATCGATCTTTCGTATGTCATCTGCGCCGAGGCGCATGATGGCACCCTTGCCGAATTGACGGTCGATCTGGGACATCGCCAATTCGAGGCTCTTCTCACGTTCGGTCTGGTTACGGTCACTCTGGTTACGGTCACTCTGCTTTGCAGCCATCTTCGGCTCCCTTTCATCGAATACCGCCACCGTACCGAACGCCTACGACAGATTACGCCGCGAATCACACGGATGACATTCATTGCCTGAAAGGTGAGTCTACCCGAACGCTTGTTCGATGTTGCGGACTCTCGTTCTCTGGGCCACACACATCGCATACGAGTGTCTGTAACCCTGGGTACGCGACCTCGGCTTGTGGTCACAGGAGTGGGAGGGTATCGATCGACTCGTAGGTCGGGCGGGGGGAGGCCGAGTGAGTACGGAAGAGCGTTACAGCTCGCACAGCAATCGGGGAGCGGAACTCGCCATAGCTGGAGAAGAGAGAGCGTACGTCCAGAGCAGGACGCAGCCGCGAGAGCGTGAGGTGCGCCAGATACGGGCGACCCTCCGGCTCGAAACCCGCGTCCAACGCAGCTTCCTCGCACACCGCTGCTAGGTATCCAAGAATTCCAATAGGATCGTCGATCGCGCAGTAAACCACGCTGGCCTTAGACGCTGCCGGAAACGCGCCGAGGCCGTCACACCACACGCGGCCCGAACCACTCTCGATGCTCTCAGCCAGGCTGTGCATAATCCGGTCGGTCTGGGCATCGCTGCACTCACCAAGGAAACGCAGGGTGAGATGCCAATTCTTGCTCGGTGCCCTCCTGCCGGGGATCGGCGCACCCGGACTTGCCTCAGTGAGTGCTGCGGAGAGCAGATGGCGCTCCTCGTTGCTCAGGTCGATTGCGAGGAATGCATTCTCGTTCACGACTGAAGTATTGCACTGCGCACAAGGTGCAGCGCCGCGGTTGCAGTGTGCGTGCGCACTCGCTCCCTGTCGCCAGGCATGTGAAGCGTCTTCACGATCGTGCAAGACGGTGTCACAACTGCAACGATCATCGTACCAACGGGTTGCTCAAGTAGCTCAGGGCCAGCCGATCCTGTGACCGCTACAGCAACATCGACACCAAGCAGTGTGCGCGCACCACAAGCCATAGCTTCTGCAGTCTCTTCAGACACCACCCCATGACCGGAGATCGTGTCGAGCGTGACGCCGAGAATCTGTACTTTCAGGTCTGATGCGTACGCCACGATCGTACCTCGGAATGTTGCGCTCGCACCCGATAACGTAGCAAGGCGCTGCCCTACAAGCCCCCCGGTCGCGGACTCTGCGGTCCCAATACTCCACCCGCGCCGCTCAAGCTCGGTGCGGATGACACGCTCAATCGTGTCGTCATCGGCCCCAAAGATCAGCTCCCCGAGGCGGTTGCGCACTTCGCTCTCGATAGGTGCAATAAGGGAACGCGCCATCCCCTCTGTCTCTGCAAGGGCGGTAAGGCGAATTTTGATCTCCCCCGCAGACGCAAGAAACGCGACAGTCGGGTTCTGAGACACATCAAAGAGATCCTGGAGCTCCTCCCCGACCCTTGCTTCAGACATCCCCCAACTCCGCAGCACGCGACTCACCACGACGCTCTCACCTCCACCTTCCTCTCTTAGAAAGGGGAGAACACTCGCATCGAGCATCGCAAGCAACTCGCCGGGTACACCCGGAAGAGCAAACACCCAACACCCATCTACCCGTATCCGGAACCCCGGTGCTGAGCCTCTCGCATTCTCAATAACGTGAGAGCCCTCCGGTCGATACGCCTGTCGCAGATTTGATTCGGGGAATGGCCTCTCGCGCCTCAGAACCTCCCACCGCTCTCTGAGCTCCTGGGCGTACATCTCATCATATATCAGGGGAACACCAGCAAAGGATGCAACGACGCTCCGAGTGATGTCATCGGCTGTTGGCCCAAGACCACCGAAGACAATGAGGACGTCTGACCGCTCCACAGCCGAACGCATCGCAGACTCCATGCGATCTGCGTTGTCGCCAACAACCGACTGGTTGAGATGCGTGAATCCGTTCTCAGCCAAGCGCTCCGCCACTTCCTTGGCGTTCGTGTTCGTGATCTGACCAAGCAGCAATTCTGTCCCGACCGCGAGCGTCTCCACAATCAAGATGCCACCACCGTTGCTGTAAGGTCAGTTCCGTACGCACCATCGATCCTAGCTGTGACCCAACTCCCCACGGACCCCTTGTCCAGCAGGATCACACCATCAATCTCGGGGGCTTCTCGATACGACCGCCCAACGGCCTGACCATCCTCGACCTGGTCGATGAGCACCTCAAGCGTGCGCCCCACGGTGGTGGCGTTCGCTGCATCCGAGATATCATCCTGGAGGCGCTGGAGATGTCGCATGCGCTCCGCGATCGAGTCATGAGGGATCTGGCCGGGCAGGGTTGCAGCATCTGTGCCATCTTCAGCGGAGAAGGGGAAGAATCCGGCCCAATCGAGGCGTGCCTCGGTGAGAAAGTCAGCGAGGCCGTCAACGTCGTCCTCCGTCTCCCCCGGGTACCCGACGATGAAACTCGAACGAGTCGCTGCCTCCGGCGCTGCGGTACGGATGCGTTCGATGAGCCCAAGATGTTTGTCGCCACTCCCTGGTCTGCGCATTGAACGAAGCAGGGTTGGGGATGAATGTTGCAAGGAGAGATCGAAATAGTTCGCGACCACGGGGTGTCCTGCCATCACATCAATCAGACCCTGGCGAATCTCTCGCGGAAAGAGGTAGAAGAGGCGGAGCCTACCGAGATCAGGAAGAGACGCTGCTCGCTCGACAAGGTTCTCGATCGAACCTGCGTCGTTCTCTCTCCCGTACGCGGCAAGATCCTGGGCAACCAGAACAACCTCCTGGACGCCGTGAGCAACAAGCCCTTCGATCTCAGCAATGATGCTGTCGCCGGGACGTGACCGCTGCTTGCCGCGGATGAGAGGAATCGCGCAGAACGCGCACGTCTTGTTGCAACCCTCCGCGACTTTCACATAGGCGAACGGCGTAGTTGGAGTGGGGCGTTTCACCACATCCAAGATGTCCATGCGCGAGCGGCGGAACCCGACAAAGTTGACAGGCTGCCACCCTGTCAACGAGTCCAACTCGTCAACAAGCTCGGGGTAGCGGTCGAGCCCAATGACGGCATCAGCCTCAGGGAGCGCCTCGATGAGCTCCTGCTCGTATCTCTGAGCCATGCACCCCATCACGACAAGCTTGGCGTCACCACGCTTGGCAGCCGCCAGGTCGAGTATCGTTTCGATCGACTCTCTGCGAGCATCCTCTATGAACGCACAGGTGTTCACCAGAACGACATCGGCCGACTCCGGGTCAACGGCATCCCTGTATCCGGCCTCACCTAGAACAGCAGTGATCTTGTCAGAGTCAACCTGATTCTTAGAGCAGCCGAGCGTCGTCAGCCAGAGAGTGGGAGCAGACATGGCGTGGAGTGTATGACGGCACAGACACACACTGAGGAGCCAATCTCCGGCACCTCGGAGATGAGCGAGGGTCGATTAGCGCTGGTGTGGAGATGACAAGCAGGAGTACGTTGTACGTATGATGTAGGACGTCGGAGTCAGAGCGAGGTTCGTAGAAGGGATCGAGAGAGATGATTCGATACCGATGCCATGTCAACAATGCCACAGGGACAGGAGTCGTACTTCGTGCTACGTAACACGCTCCGCGATCTGTGCCTGACATCCACCCACATCGTTGCTCTCTCACAGCCCTGACATCCGAAGTGCCGGATCTCAGAGGGGAACCATCTCCCCTACCCGTTTACGGAACTGGATGCGCTCGGTGTATCCGACGGCTGCGGCCATCTCGATTGCTTTGTCACGGTCACGGGCGGTGTGTTCGGGCACGTGTGCATCTGATGCGAGGGTGATCGGGACACGGTGGTTGAAGAAGCGCTCAAGGAGCGCCTTACTCGGATACATCTCCCTAGCGGGCTGGTACAAGCCTGCCGTAGAGACCTCCACAGCCGTGCCGCCTCTGGCAGCAGCTACTGCTAATTCCTCGTACATGTCGAGAGGCGGTACGTCAAGAAATACGCCCTGCTTCTTGACGACATCCGCGTGAGCAAGAACATCAAAGAGGCCGGAGGCCGCGAGCTCAGTCTCGGTGCGGAAGTACTCCTCATAGGACTGAACCGCCCCTCGACGATCAAACTCGTACGCCTGCTCGCCCTGATCGATGCCCCACGCCCCGATCCAGTGAGTGGCTGCAACGAGAAAGTCGAAGGGGTACGGCTCAAGAAACTCAGCGACGGCTTCGGCGGTCTCAGGGAAGAAATCAACCTCTAAGCCGAGCAGAACCGGCAGACCGCGATCTTTCGCGTCAACCACGGCCTGGACATACCTCTCGAGAGACAGGACACGTTCAGAGCGCACATACGACTCGGTGTAGTCGCGAAGGTCCTTGCGCGGATCCTCCTTCCACCACTCCCCGAGTACAGGAGCAGATTCCACACATCGGTAAAGATGCTCAGTGAAGCCGATCTCGTCTGCTCCCCTAGCTAGCGCTGTCTCTACGAACGCCTCGATGTGGTCGATCGGATACTGACCGGGAGGTGGCCCCTCCCCGTCATAGGGCCCGTGCTTGTGAAGATGTACGTGGTAATCACCCATTGGGAGTGACAATAGTCATGTGGCGGGAGAAGAGAACGGAAGTACTCCGTAGCGGGCAACCTTCGCCACATCCCTAACACTTTGTAGGGCGCTTATAGCCATCACCACATCCCTCACACATGGTGGAGGAGGCTGGTGGCCGCTGGCGGGTAGTAGGGCTCGATGACGGTGTGTTTGATGGGATACTCAAAGTGGGTGACGGGTTCGCCTTGATGGCGGATTTCGAGGCGATGGTTCTGGGTGGTAACGGTGGCTGTGACGAGTCCTCCGATCGGGATCGTGTCTGGGACGGGCCAGTGGTTGTTGGTGACTTCAATGGTGTGGTCTTTGGTGACGTGACGGATGTGAGGTGTGTCTGATTTAATGTCGCATTTTTGGGATGTTTTAGACCGCATGGTCAGGGTGCCGGGTTGTGGTTGTTTTGATGGTAGTCGATGCGTTGTTTCCGGGCTTGGATAAGTCCTTTCTTTCGGGCAGCTCGCACGGCTATTCCTTTGCCTTGATGTTCTTGGTCCGGGGTGACGTAGCCGATGCTGGCATGGAGTCGGACCTGGTTGTAGTGGGTGCGGCGCATGGCGAGTTCGCTACGCAGGACATCAATGTCAACAATGAGATCGAGGTGAGGGAACTCTCCTTTGAGATGTCCAAAGAACGACTCGATCCAGGCCTGGTCGGTGGGAGTGCCGGGACGCCCGTAGTGGGTGGCCAGCCAGGCCATGGCCATGAACTCTCTTGTTGATCCCGAAGTCATCTGGGGTCCGTTGTCGGACATGACTAACAGCACCGGGAGTCGGTCGTCGTCGGGATTGTAGGGGACTGTCCCAGCGCAGTTACGAGCCTCGATCTCGGTGAGGAGACCTTCGTTACGTACTGCTTGGAGGAACGCGGCTTGGACCTGGATTGATGTCTCTTCAGTCGAGGTCACGTCACCAACCCACTTGCGCGAGATCACATCGGTGATGACCGTGGTAGCTGACCCGGACGCCGACCAGTGGGTGGTGTCGTAAATCCAGACCCGGTTCGGTTTCTCTTCGACCCATTCGGGCCACGGTCGCCGTTTCGACTTTCCTGGTCCTCGGGGACGGCGAAAGCGCAGGTCACGGCGTTCCAGCACCCTGCGCACCGTAG
>CAYYGI010000005.1:0-16735 GCA_964471085.1 uncultured Acidimicrobiaceae bacterium | reverse complement strand
GCTCCGACAGAGTGTCAAGCGGTAGCCCGATATTCTCGTGGTCAATGGTTGATACACAAAGTGATGCACAACGTATAGGCATCCTGCTCCTCCAACTTGGAACGCCAGACTCTCCATCGACCAAAGATGTCCGGCGGTACCTTGCCGAATTCCTCTCGGATCCCCGAGTGATGGACATGTCGGCGCCTCTGCGCTGGCTCCTTTTGCATGCGGTCATCCTGCCGTTTCGTCCGCGCCGATCAGCGGAGGCGTATGAGCTGATCTGGTCTCAGGAGGGCTCTCCTCTCTTGGTACATACAAGATCGCTCTCAGAGAAGGTCCAAAGAAGGCTTGGTGACGACTACGTCGTCGAATTCGGCATGCGGTACGGATCTCCCTCGATCGCTGATGCCCTCGACAAACTCCTCGCCGCCGACGTCACCGAAATCCGAGCCCTCCCTCTCTTCCCTCAGTATGCGTCTTCTGCAGGGGGCTCAGCAACGGCGCGGACCATGGAGTTACTCACCGATCAGTGGAACATCCCAGCAATCACCTTCCTACCGGAGTTCTACGATCACCCAGGCTTCATCGCCGCTATCAGCGCTACGGCAGAACCGGTGCTCGACGATTTTCGGCCTGACCATGTGCTCTTCTCCTATCACGGGCTCCCCGAGAGTCACATGAGGAGAGCCGATCCAAACGGTGAACACTGTCTCACCGTCGACGACTGTTGCAACACGATCGGCCCGATCAACCGCCGCTGTTACCGGGCACAGTGTCACGCTACGACGAGATCGGTAGCCACCGCTCTCAACCTTCACTCCAACGTTCACTCAACAGCATTTCAGTCGCGCCTTGCTGGGTCGCCCTGGATCAGGCCTCACACCGACAAGGTTCTCCAGAGTCTCTACGACTCAGGAGTACGGAGGCTTGCTGTCATCACGCCCTCCTTCGTCTCAGACTGTCTTGAGACACTTGAAGAGATAGGTGTCCGGCTTGCAGAACAATGGAGAGGGCTCGGTGGGGAGGATCTCCTCCAGGTCCCGTGCGTGAATGAGGCACCGCTCTGGGTAGACACCGTCGCGGCCATGGTCTCGAAACCCGTAGCGCTCGAGAGTATGGCGACCTTCGGAGTCGAGCAGTGTGAGAGCCCCGGAGAAGAGGGGGGGCAGAAACTGATTTCTGAGTCAGATACACCTGAAGCCACCCTCGTCACTGCGCTAGGACAGCCAAGGGAGTGGGCATGATCCGAACCTCTCCGATCTGGTGTCGACGCGCCATTGCACCAACCTGGATTGATTCTTGTCGGAGGGCGCGCTGAACGACTTCCCTCTCAGCTCAGTCTCTTTTGCCTATCCGGCCGTCCCCGGCAATGAACGAGCAGGACTAGCGGCTACGCTCGGCACGGTCGAAGCAGCGATTGCTCGCTGCGCTGAGGCTGGCATCTCAGCATTCATTCTCTCGACATGTCTACGAATAGAGATCTCCGTCCCTACACCCACGGAGGGTCTCGATGATGCTTTGGCGCTCCTCTTCAGAGAGGTACCAACGCTCGAAGGTGCTCTCCACCGCTCAGGCACCGATGCTGTAGAACACCTTTTCCGGGTTGCTGCGGGTCTCGAGTCCCCGATCATCGGCGAACGGGAAGTCCTCGTCCAATTCCGCCAGGCAACGTCAACGGCGATCCAGAACGGCAACATCAACGGCACCTTCCGTGGCCTCCTCGACGCAGCTATCGCAACAGCGCGATCCGTGCGCGAGGAGATGCCTAGCGATCCCCGCCGATCTATGGCCGCGGTTGCTGCCTCCCTCACCCCACCCGCGGACCGCGTTGGTGTGCTCGGGCACGGGACGATGGGCAGGTCTGTAGTCAGAGCGCTGCTCGCTCTTCCTCAGCCACCGACGGTGGAAGTCTTCGCCCGTCGCAGGGAGTCCATTGATACGCCGGGAGTATTCGCCAGATCACTCACCGAGGTGCCCTCAGCACTTCGAACGTTGCCTGCAATCATCTCCGCTACGTCGGCCAAGACTAGGTTGATCCCCGCAGAGGAGTTGGCCAATCTCCTCTCCGAACGCACCGAACCCATCACGATGATCGACATGGCCATGCCCCCTGACTTCTCACCACTCGCCGACACACCCGTTCTGTACTACGACATCGACAACCTGGCTGACCTCGCGCGAGAGCACACCCCCGTAGCGAGCACCGATAGCATGATCGCTGAGGCAGCCGCGAAGTTCACACATAAGATTCGGACAGGGAAGCGCTCCGGGAACCTCATCGAGCACCTCTTCGATCAGGCAGACACGGCGGTCGATGAAGTCGTCGACCGCTTCGCAGGGAGACTGAATTCTCCAGGCGACAGAGCATTGCTCGAGCAAGCAGCCCGTGCGGCGACAAGGAAGGTTCTCCACAAGCCTGCCAGCTACCTCTCCGGTGACGGCGCCGATGAGGCCACCACCATTGCTGCTGCGTTCGGGATCAATCTCAATGACTGAGCTCACCCTTGCAACGCGAGGATCAAAACTCGCTATCGCGCAATCCGGTCTTGTGGCAGACACCATCATGAAAGCCCACCCCGAGATTGTGGTTCGCCTCCTGACCGTCGAGACAACTGGGGACCAGGACCGCACAACCGAGATAACCTCCCTCACCGAGCTCGGTGCATTCGTCAGAGCGGTGCAGAGCGCTGTCGTCGACGGCCGCGCAGATCTGGCTGTCCACTCAACCAAGGATCTCCCCATTGCAGGCCCCGACGCCCTGATCAACTTTCACCCGCGGCGTGGCGACCCGACGGATGCCCTCGTAGGCACATCCCTCCAGGACCTTCCAGCGAGAGGTACAGTGGGCACTGGCAGCCCCCGCAGGAGAGCACAACTCCAGGAACTCCGAGCGGACCTTGAGATCATCCCTATCCGCGGCAACATTGATACGCGCATCTCGCTTGTCGCGGGTGCTTCCATCGATGCAGTCGTCCTTGCGGTCGCCGGTCTTGAGCGAGCAGAGCTTTCACACCACATCGCCTACCGGTTCTCGTCTCGCGAGATGGTCCCTGCACCTGGCCAGGGAGCGCTAACTATCGAGACACTACCTGGAACCCTCGCTGCAGAGGTCGCATCCAACATTGAGCACGCTGACACCAGGGTAACTGTCGACGCCGAACGCGCCTTGTTGGAAATCACGGGAGCAGGTTGCCGATCTGCACTTGGAGCGTTCGCCAGAGTGAGTGGCCACCGGGTCGTCATGGACGCCTTCGTAGCCGATGAACACGGACCCCGCAGAACCTCTGTCGAAGCCGACGACCCACGAGGTGTTGCTGAAGCAGCGAAGAAAGAACTCGGACTGTGACCATCCACTCCGGTCAATTGCGCCTCGGCCTCACCACCACCCAGGACCGGATCCGAGGGCTTGCGAAAGAAGTCAAGACGATCGGGTTCGATCCGGTCTCACTTCCTTGTATCCGGATCGATGCAATACCTTCCGGCAGAGAACACTTCGAAGTCGCCACCTCTGGCGCGGACGTGCTCGTTCTGACCTCCGCACACACCGTGTCGCTGCTCACCTCCACCAGGCTCGCGTCTCTCCCGATCATCGCTGTCGGTCCGGAGACAGCCAGAGCCGCCGAAATCGCAGGCGGAGTTGTTAAGTGGATCGGGTCGGACGGTGTCGACGGCCTCGCAGACGAAGCACGGCACCTCCTTTTGGGCAGGAGCGCCGTCATCGCCGGTGCATCGAATACGCTCCACCGAAGCGCTGCTGCCCTGGAGGCGGCTGGAGCATCCGTCGTGTCGGTTCCTCTCTACACCACGATTCCTATTCCTCCTCCGAGCGATCAAGTCGACGCAGTCATCTTCGGATCACCGACCGCCGTCGCCGGATGGGTGTTGTCCCGAAAGCTCTCCGATCTCCTGATCGGAGCGATCGGAGAGAGAACCGCCTCGGCGCTGAGGGGGGAAGGATTCGAACCGGATGTTCTTCCCGAAAAACCGGGGTTTATCGGAATGATCGAATGCCTGGCTGCACGACAGCCTGAGAGGACTGCTCCATGACTGGTTTCCCACTCGTTCGGTCGCGCCGGTTGCGCCGCACTCCGGCTCTGCGACGCCAGGTGAGCGAGGTTCGGCTTCACCCCTCTATGTTTGTGCTCCCGGTCTTCGTTGTTGCAGGCGCCGGCATCCGTCGAGAAATACCGTCGATGCCCGGCAACTACCAACTCTCCGTAGATGAGCTCGTTCCTCTTGCTCAAGAAGCTGAGTCTCTCGGTGTCGGGGGAATGATCTTCTTTGGAATCCCTAAGACGAAAGATGAAGATGGAAGCTCCGCGTGGGATCCAGACGGGCCCGTGCCGCGAGCCATTTCTGCGATCAAGGAGCAGGCGCCGGGCCTCGTCACTTGGGCCGACGTCTGTTTGTGCCAATACACGAGCCATGGACACTGCGGCGTCCTCAGAGCCGACAGCGTCGAGAACGACACCACACTCCCTCTTCTTGCAGAAGCAGCACTTGCCTACGCGTCCGTAGGTGCCGATGTCATTGCTCCCTCCGACATGATGGATGGTCGAGTCGGCGTCATACGTGGTGCTCTCGACAATGCCGGATTCAGCGACATCGCCCTCTGCTCATACTCCGTGAAGTACGCTTCTGCCTTTTACGGGCCCTTCCAGGATGCCGCGCACTCGGCACCTGTCTCTGGAGATCGGCGGACCCACCAGATGGACCCGCCAAACGTCCGCGAGGCGCGACGCGAGGTCACACTCGACGTCCTCGAAGGCGCAGATATCGTCATGGTCAAGCCAGCGGGACCGTACCTTGACGTGATCAAGGAAGTAAGGGATATAGTCGACCTTCCTGTCGCCGCATACCAGGTGTCAGGAGAGTTCTCCATGATCAAGGCTGCTTCGGAACGAGGCTGGGTCGATGGAGACCGCGTCATGATGGAATCCCTTACAGGGATCGTGAGGGCAGGCGCAGACATCGTCCTCACCTACTTTGCAATAGACGCCGCACGGGCGCTGAAGGAGAGCCGATGAGCACCACATGGGAGCGATCCAGCAAGGTGATGCCCGGCGGGGTCAACTCGCCGGTGCGAGCGTTCAGAGCCGTAGGTGGAGCGCCCCCTTTCATTGCTTCTGCATCCGGCCCGTATCTCCGAACCGTCGACGGGGACGAATTCATCGACTTCATTGCATCGTGGGGCGCCATCGTGTTCGGCCATGCAGACGCGGAAGTCGTCGACGCTATCACTACGGCGGCAGCCGGCGGCACGAGCTACGGACTCCCCACGGTCGGCGAAGTCGAATTTGCTGAACAAGTAGCAACGATGGTCCCGTCAATAGAGATGCTGCGCATGGTCAACTCGGGGACCGAAGCAACAGCATCGGCGCTCCGGCTCGCCCGTGCGACGACCGGGCGAGACGTCGTCATCAAATTCGAGGGCTGCTACCACGGGCACGCCGACTCCTTCCTCGTGAAGGCCGGATCAGGCGCCGCAACCTTTGGTGTGCCCGACAGCCCCGGTGTGCCCGACAAGACGGCTGCCACAACCCGCATTGCCCGCTTCAACGACATCGACTCCGTAGCCACAGCTATGCAACCCGGTGACGTTGCCGCGGTAATCGTGGAGCCGGTAGCAGGCAATATGGGTGTTGTCCCCCCTGAGCCGGGATTCCTCGAAGGGCTCCGCTCGCTCACCGAACACGACGGATCACTCCTCATCTTTGATGAGGTCATGACGGGCTTCCGGGTAGGCCCCCAAGGCGCAGAAGGCCGCTACGGGATAGCACCGGACCTCGCGACGCTCGGAAAGATCGTCACCGGCGGGACTCCTGGCGCTGTCTTCGGCGCAGGCCGAGACCTGATGTCACAGATGTCGCCCTCGGGGCCTGTATACCAGGCGGGGACCCTTGCAGGGAACCCGATTGCGGTAGCCGCAGGGCTGGTAACGCTACAACGCATCGCCTCGGATCCAGGGCTGTACAATCGCCTCGACGCAGTAGGGAGCGAGATAGAGGAGCGCCTCACCGCTGCAATGCAGCGCCACCGTGTTGAGGGTGTTGTTCAGCGCGTCGGCGGGATGCTCACGGTGTTCTTTGGACCATCTGTCGTGCAGTCCTGGGATGATGCAGCGACCCTAGACCGGGACCGTTTTTCCCGCTTCTTTCATGGTGCCCTGCAACGAGGCGTGATGCTGCCGCCATCACCATTCGAGGCGATCTTCCTGATGGATACGCACACGGATGTACTCGAGACCGCTGTAACCGCTCTCGAATCAGCAATCGGAGACGCTACATGACGACGCTCTTGGACACCCTTGCACTGAAACCCGTCGATCACAGACCCATCTGGGTGATGCGCCAAGCAGGTCGGTACCTCCCCGAGTACCGCGAACTCCGACGCCGCTACGCGTTTCAAGACGCTATCCGCGATCCGAGGGTTGCCTCCGAGATCACGCTCCAACCCATACGCCGCTTCGGATTCGATGGCGCAATCATGTTTGCGGACATCATGACACCACTCGAAGCAATGGGCGTCGAGATGACCTTCGATCCGGGCCCGAAGCTACGACCCATGAGCCTGGCAGAGATCGCCGACCTCCCGGACCTCGACCTTGACCGAATCGCGCACGTTGCAGAGACACTCCACCTCGTGCGCGACCAAGCCCCCACCGAAGTCACCGTCATCGGTTTTGCAGGGGCACCAACCACTCTCCTTGCCTATCTCCTCGAAGGGAGCGGATCAAAGGAGTATCTCCCACTGCGATCAGCAATGCACCTGGATACCCCGGAACTCGAAGCGGCTTTGGACAAACTCACGACGAACATGCACACGTATCTCGCAATGCAGATCGATGCGGGCGCACAAGTCGTTCAGCTCTTCGACTCTTGGGCCGGAATCCTTCCACGCTATCTCCTTGAGAGCCGCTCATTCCCCGCTGCAAGAGCTGTCCTCTCCGGCCTTGGATCTCCAACAATTTACTTCGCTCCCGGTGCAGGTCACGCCCACGAATCGATGAGAGAGATCGGAGCGGCGGCCTACGGCGTCGATTGGCGTATCCCGATCGATGAGGCGTGGGATCGGATTGGAACCGATGTTGCAATCCAAGGTAACCTCGACCCTGCGATCCTGCTCACCGATCCTGACAATATTCACCGCTGTGTCTCCGAGCTCCTCAACCGAACCGCAGGGCGGCCCGGCCACATCGTCAACCTCGGCCACGGCATTGACCGGCACACACCTCTCGAGAACGTCTCCGCCCTCGTTGAGGCAGTACGAGGCACCCTCTGATGAAGCTCTCCCCTGAACTACTCGAACGGTACGACCAGCCGGGGCCTCGGTACACCTCGTATCCAACGGCGATCGAGTTCACTGATGATTTCCAAGCTGACTCTTACGGTGAGTGCCTCTCGGCCTACGGTGCAGCTCCAGACGCTCCGTTGTCGCTGTACGTTCACCTCCCCTTCTGTGTGGAGCGGTGTTCCTTCTGCGCGTGCCATGTTGTGGTGACGAAACGCGAGTCAGTCGCAGACGCGTATCTGACGCGCGTCGAGAGCGAAGCAGAGATCGTAGCTGAACGCCTCGGCACCGGAAGATCACTGCTCCAGTACCACTGGGGGGGAGGAACTCCAACGTATTATCCGCCTGCGACTCTCGCGCATCTTCATCGTTCCTTGACGCGCTGGTTCGACATCCTGCCGGATGCAGAAGTCGCCGCGGAGGTGGATCCGAGGGTCACAACGCGTGAACACCTCGAGACGATGTGGGAGCTCGGCTTCAACCGCCTCTCCTTCGGCGTACAAGACCTCGACCCGGACGTCCAGGAGATGATCGGCCGCGGGCAGACTGCCCGCGAAACAATCGAGCTCTATGAGATCGCGCGGGATCTCGGGTACGCGTCGATCAACCTCGACCTGATCTACGGCTTGCCGGGACAGACCGAGGCCACTATGACAGCAACCCTTGACACGGTCATCTCGCTGCGCCCAGAGCGGCTAGCCGTTTACTCCTTCGCGTACGTTCCGTGGATGCGGCCACATCAGAGACGCATTCCACAGGATTCTCTCCCCGACCGCGCGCAGAAATTCCATCTCCTCTCGATGATCTCAGAGAGTTTGACGTCCGTCGGGTACAGAGCAATCGGGATGGACCACTTCGCCCTCCCTGAAGATGACCTCTCTCAAGCCGCTTCCGCCGGGACACTGACTCGGAATTTCATGGGGTACTCGACTCAGAGCGGCGCTGGTGTCGTTGCGCTCGGAACGTCGGGAATCAGTGACCTCTCCGGTGCGTACGCCCAGAATCACCGGCGTCTTGCTGACTACTACTCGGCGGTCGATGAGGGGGTGCTCCCTATCGAACGGGGGTACAGCCTCACCCCAGACGACCTCCTGCGTCGTCACGTCATCACGGAGCTGATGTGCAACGGCCAGATACGTTCCACGGAGATCGAGGACCGCTTCGGTGTCGACCTCACGACGGCATTCGCAGCGGAACGCAGGGTCTTGACCGCTCCCGGTGGCCTCTCTGATGAAGGCATGGTTGAAGTACGAGACGACGCAATCGTGGCTACCGATCTCGGCCGGATGTTCATCCGTAATGTTGCCAGGGTATTTGATGCCCACAGCGGGGAACGGGGAGAGAAGCCGATGTTCTCGAAGTCGATCTGAGCGCTGAGGATGACCAATACCATTGACGTGGTCGTGATCGGTGGCGGATTCGGTGGGTTGTTCCTTGCTACCGAGCTGAGTCGGAGGGGACACGACGTGTTGCTGCTCGAGGCTTCCGCCAACCCCGGTGGTGTTGCTCGAACAATCATCGAGGATGGTTTTATCCTTGAGCCCGCAGCCGGGACCTTCATGCTGCCACACCGCTCCCTGACCCCCCTCCTCGCTACTGCGGACGTGTCGGTCGAGGAGGCGTACCCGGCAGCCGCTCTTCGGTATGTCTGGATGAAGAACAGCCTAGTTGGCATCCCGTACGGCCCGAAGGCGCTCCTGACCTCTGCCCTATCGATGCGCGGAAAGCTCCGCATGGCAGGCGAACCTCTTGTCCGAGCGTCACGAGGAGATGGCAGCGTGGAGTCACTGCAAGCCTTCCTCACAAGGCGCTTGGGCAGGGAGGCAGGCGGGCTGCTCTCACACCTTGCAGCATCGGGCGTCTACGCAGGTAACCCGGAGGAGATATCGGCCACTGCGTCCTTCCCTCTCTTCACAGAGCTTGAGAGTGATGCCGGAAGCATCGTGCGAGGAGCGATTCGACGCTTGAGGTCAACCCCGAAGCCGAGACCACCCAAGCCACAAAGTCATCTGCCGGTTGGCGGCATGTCAGGGGCGGCCAAGACCCTTGCAGCATGGCTCGGTGAGCAGTACCGAGGCGAGTTCCCCGTATCCTCCGTTACCAAGAACGGGGATCGCTTCCGCATCGAGGGCCCCGAGACGTTCCACGCTCGGTCGGTCGTTCTCGCCCTCCGGCCAGACGCGGCTGCCACCATTCTGCCCGACATCAACACGGACGCTCTCCATGGTTGGCCGTCGTCACCAGTGGTTGTCGTCGGTGTCGGCGGTACTGCAACAGAGCTGCCTCTCCCGGCAGGCTTCGGCTTCCTCACCGGGCCTGACACCGATGCAGCGACGCTCGGCTGTCTCTTTGAGTCGTCATACGCCCCTGGACGAGCCGCCCCGGGCCTCTCGCTCGCCAAAGTCATTGCGGGGGGTGCTTTGAAACCGAGCTTTATCAATCTCGATGACGAGCAGATCCTCTCGACGGTGGTCTCCGAGATGGAGAGAGCACTCGGATACTCGATCGCTCCGTCATGGAGCAAGATCGTCAGAGATTCGAGCGGAATTCCCCAGTACGACCTTCGTCACCGTGACAGGCTCACAGCGATCGACGACATCGAGAGCAGAAACCCTGGTCTCCTCTTTGGTGGTTGGGCTTACCGCGGGATCGGCGTTGCACACCTCTCAAGTGACGCGGTGAGGATTGCTGACCGGATCAGGGAGAACCTCTCGACTCGGCCTCCCGAGCCCGAGCAGAACGGCGAGCAATAAGAGCCACAACCACCAGAAGAATCGCTGTTCCGAGAAGAAGGCTTCCCACAACGTCAGTGAGCCAGTGGGCCCGCAGATATGTGCGGCTCCACGCCATCAGGAGGGCGTAGACGATGCCAACGACGATGAAGAGTCTGGCACGGTGCGGCCAGATAATCCCAACGAGGAGGGCGAGACCGACAGCCATGACGAGGCCTGACACAAGCGTATGTCCCGATGGGTATGCAGCGGACGGCTCGAACACGAGACCTTCAAGAGGCCTCTCTCTCCCGAGGAGCGCCTTGATCGAGACCGAGAGAGCCTGGGACACAGCAACCATCGCTACCCACGCACCAGCCATCCACCACCGCCGAGTAGCAAGGAACGCAAAAGTGACCAGCACCACTGTCGCAAGCGCTATTGGGAACGCTCCTGCGTAGTGAAAGAAATCGGCGACAGCGAGAAGCCAGGGCGTTTCGCTATTCACCATTGCCGTGTTCCATGCATCATCGATCGTTTGTGTCCACCCTGCAATGACGAATCCCGTCAACCCGGCGAAAGCCGTAACAGCTACTGCAGCGCCAACAAGACAGGGGGTACCAACTCTGGAATCAGGGCCTTCAATACTCTGGGCATCGTGTCGACTCATACAGGAACTCCTTTAGGGGTCACCATCAAATGTTTCGTGAGAAATCCGACTACCTCAGGAAAATACGGCTCGAATAGCTTGAAATCGCTGTGTCCTCCTTCAGGGACAATAACCATCTCCGCGGAGGGAAGTATCTCCTTTAGTTCGTACGAACTTGCAATCGGTACGACATCATCCTCTCCGCCGTGCAACAGCAAGAGAGGCACCAATACGTGTGCAACTCGTGATCGCGGAGCAATCTCATCGAATCTCTTCCCGATCACTACCTGAATTGCGTACAACACTAGCCAACGCAACGGGCGTGGGAACGGGAGACTCCTCTCCATCAACTCTCCTGGATGAGCGAATGAAGCAACAGCGACGAGTGCAGCAATGTCCTGGGAATATGATGCCCGATAGATCGCAGCGGCAGCACCAACCGAGTGCCCGATGACCGCAACGTCAACCACATCGTGTCGCTCATGGAGATAGTCGACGGCAGCACCGAGGTCCTCAGCAAACCTCAGCATCGAAACATGGTCGTCATGGTCAGAGAGGCCGTGGTTCCTTGCATCGAGAAACAGTGCGTGCAGGCCTGCCTCGTGGAGAGCTGGAGCGAGCGCAAGCATGTCCCCGGCATTTCCTCCCCAACCATGCAGGACCACAACTGCCGGAGCAACGCCATTGACGGGTACAAGCCAAGCATGAAGCTGCAGGTCTGTTGCCCCCAAGAACCACACCTCCTCGCCTGGCAGGTCGTAGTCAGCAGGAGAGTGTTGCGCCTCGCGCTGTGGGGGACGCCAAGCGCGCCGGAAGGCCCGAGGTGCCGCCACGACAACTCCCGCTCCAATGATGACGAGAAAGAAGATGCTCTTGCGCACCTTCCAACAATACTCCCCACCGTCAAGGACTCGCCCTGCCCACTCGGATGCGTATCATGAACATTATGCCCTTCTCGCAGCACGAGACAGACACACCACCCGGGTACGAGACCCACATTGGTAGCTCCCGTCAGTACATGCGCGACGTCGTCCTCGGCGTGAACGACGGCCTCATCTCCACGTTCCTCCTCATAGCTGTGGTCGTTGGCGGCGGACTTGCCGCACCCCAGGTACTCCTTGCAGGGATTGCAGGAGCTCTCGCAGGAATGGTCTCGATGGGCATCGGCGAGTATCTTGCAACCAAGGCCCAGGATCAGGTATTCGATGCTGAGATCGCACTCGAGCGTATCCACCACCGCGACCACCGCGAACATGAGCGCGACCAACTCTCCCTCATGTTCTCTGACATGGGTCTTGAAGGGGACGATCTTGAAACTCTCGTAGAGATCATCGACAACAATGACGAAGCAATGCTCAATATGCACGCTGCCCTCGAATTCGGCGTCATCGATGGGGAGCGGCGCAATCCCTACTTGGCGGCGCTCGCCGCTGGGGCTTTCTTTCTCTCTGGTGCTCTGCCCTCAGTACTCCCTTTCGTGATCTGGGAGAGCACAACTACCGCCCTCCTCGCCGCCGCCGCACTCTCAGGGGTTGGGCTCTTCTTTATCGGAGCGGCAAAGACGCTCCACACGAAGCGATCTTGGTTGCTCTCCGGCCTTGAGAACCTTACCCTCGGCCTTACCGCCGGGGTAGTGTCGTTCTTCGTAGGCAGAGGGTTCGATCGGCTCATCACAGGCGGATGACTGTCAGGCCTCAGAAATCCAAGCCTTTCTTAGCTGCGATTCCTTCGTCGAAAGCGTGTTTCACTTTGCGCATCTCGGTGACCGTGTCGGCTAGAGAAATCAACGCTGGGTCAGCATCCCTCCCGGTGATAATGACATTCACTCTAGCTGGACGCCCAGCAACCACCGAGACAACGTCGTCCACAGGTATCCAGCCAAATGTGACAGGGTATGTGACCTCATCAAGGATAACGAGATCGTACTCCCCCTCGGAGAGGAGTGAACTCGCCCTCTCCCAAGCGTCCTGAGCCGCCCTCTCTGTCGCCTCCATATCGTCAGACTCCCAGGTGAACCCATCCCCTCCCGTGATCCACTCGACACCGAGCTGGTCAGCCATCTTCCTCTCCCCCGTCTGCCACTTCTCCGACTTGATGAACTGGATAACGATCACGCTCCAACCGCGCGCAACAGCGCGGAGCATCACCCCGAATGCTGAGCTCGACTTTCCCTTCCCCTCACCTGTATACACGATCACAAGACCACGGCTCTTGTCCTGGCTCACGATGACTCCTCCTCACTCCTCAGGCTCTGTTCTCAGAGACACAACAACAGTACTTCCCTCGACATCAACGACTCGGATAGAAGGCTCGAAGACCTCGCCGAGCAACTCCTCAGTCAAGACCTCCTCAGGCGTTCCATTGGCTACGATTCGGCCTCCATCGATCAGGACGATGTGTTCACAGAACTGAGCGGCCGCGGTGAGATCATGAATAGCGCTTATCACTGTCATTCCACGATCATCTCTCAGTCGATCGATGAGTTCGAGCACATCGTGCTGAGCGGCTAGATCGAGCGAAGCCGTTGCCTCATCCAACACCACGATAGGGGCGCGCTGGGCAAGCACTCGCGCCAGGGAGGCGCGCTGGGTCTCCCCGCCAGAGAGCGTCGAGACGTCTCTCTCAGCGAACTTCTCCAGATTCATTACCTCCAATGCCGCCCAAACATCAGCAATATCCTCTCGGGACTCTGACGCAAGCGTCCCGAGATAGGGTGTGCGACCGAGCAGCACATAGTCGAACACAGCCATGCCGTAGGGGTATACAGGTCGCTGGGGAACGTAAGACACAAGCTTTGCTCGCTCCCGCTGCGAGCACCCGTCAATCGCCTCACCATTGACCAAGACTGAGCCCTCGTAGGAGACTGCTCCAGCCACGGTGCGCAACAACGTTGACTTCCCTGCTCCGTTCGGCCCAACAATCCCGAGCCATCCACCTTCGTGTACGCCCACCGAGACGTCGTGGAGCACATGGGCGGCGCCGAACGTGACGTCGATCCCGCGGAAGTCCAGTGCAGCCTTCATGACACAATACCCTTCGATGTTCGTAGGACTACTGCAAAGAACGGTGCCCCGATCATTGCGGTGACAACACCGATCGGAATCTCAGCAGGGGTCACGAGAACACGTGCGAGGATGTCAGCAAGCACGAGGAACGTACCACCAAGAATGATCGAGAGCGGAACAACAACTCGATACGACGCTGAGGTAAGGAGCCGTACGGTGTGAGGAACAATGATTCCTACAAAACCTATCAATCCACTCACGGAGACCACTGCTGCGGTACCCAGCGTTGCAAACACAACAATGACGAGACGGATCCTGCCAGGTCGAACCCCGAGAGTCCCAGCTTCGACATCACCTACTGCAAGGACGTCAAGGAGGCGCCTCCCCACAAAGATCACAATCAAAGAGACGACCACGTACGGAGTGACAAGAGCCACCTCCCCCCATCCTGCAGTGTTGAGGCTGCCCAGGATCCACCCGTACACTTCGCGCAACGTCTCTGATTCTCGCTGCTGAAGAAACGTCTGGATCGCGGTCAGGAATGCCGCCACTGCCACTCCGGCAAGAATCAACGTCACCGCTGTGCGTCCAGAGCGCACGGAGTAGCCGAGCACGTATGCAAGGGCAACTCCGCCGATTGCACCAACGAACGCCGCTAAAGGAAGGGGGTCGATAATCCAACCTGTCGTTGTGGGGCCGTAGATGATTGCAATGGTCGCACCGAGCCCCGCGCCAGAACCGGCACCCAGGAGATACGGGTCAGCAAGCGGGTTCCTGAACACTCCCTGGTAGCCAGCACCCGCAGCAGAGAGCATCGAACCAACAAGGACCGCGAGAGCAACCCTCGGCAAGCGTATCTCCCACAAGATTGCCTCACTGCGATCAGAGAGACCGGAGTCAAGATGCACGAACGGCACCCTGTCAACAACGACCCGGAGAATATCTGACGAGGCAATTGCTACGGGACCAACCGTCACACCGAGAAGTACAGCAACGCCGAGCGAGAGTGCCGCCCCTCCAACCCACCACCAGTGGAGTCGAGTCTGGGAGGGACGGCCGGCGTTCACGCGTTCGTCGGTTCCATCACAAGGATTGCGTCGACGACAGCCTCCATAAGATCGGCAATGCGAGGACCCCAGCGCGACGAGATGTCAGCGTCGAGCTCGACAATGTTCCCGTACGTCACCGCCGTGAGAGTCTCCCAACCCGGCCTCTCACTGACTGTGTCACTCGTCCTATGCGCTAGGAAGATCAACGTCGGGTCACTATCGATGATGTACTCGGCTGTGAGCTGGGGGAACCCGAAACCATCGACGTCAACAGCGTCGGCTATGTTCTGCATCCCCGCCAGTGAGAACAACCCCCCAATGAAGGTCTCCGACGTTGCGGAGAAGAACGTCGCGTCGAGTTCGTAGTAATACGTGATGGCATCCGTGCCCTCAGGAAGCAACTCGATCGCCGTGTTGATCCTCGTCATCGTGTCAGCAACCACGCGGGCTGCATCGGCGATGTTGCCTGTAGCAGCCCCGACCTGCTCCCACTGTGCGTACGCATCCTCGAGAGAGACCGCAGCGCCATGCAGGATGACCGGAATGCCGATTGCCTCAAGTCCAGCTATCACGTCCCCCGGATCAAAGCTGAGGAACACGAGATCAGGTTCGAGTGCAGCGATCGCCTCGACACTCGGCGTGAAGGCCGCCAAGTCGGTCATTGGCGCCTCCTCAGGGAAGTTGGACAAATTGTCGACAGCAATGACCTGTGGCCCCGCTCCAATAGCGAAGAGCACCTCGGTGGAAGTCGGTGAGATCGATATGATCCTCTCTGGCTTTGCGTCAATTGTCACTGGACCGTTCGGGGTATCAATCGTGACAGGGAAACCCTCAACTCCAGGAGCTCTTGTTGTTGTCGTCCCGGGGGGCAGTGTTGGTGCAGGCAGCTCGGGAACAGTGGTTGTCACGATGCTGGGGGGGGCAGTCTCGGGAGGGGCTGCCTCCTCTAAGTCACCCGTTCCGCACGCAGACACAAGCAGCGCAAGTGCCACAGCGACCGGTATCAGTCTTCGAATCATGATCGTTCTCCTCTCGCTGGAGGAGAACCGTGTCGCAGCTCCAATGCCTCTCCTCCGAAGGCTCGTCACCTACCGACACCGAGGCGACCTGGCTACCTCCGGTAGGAGGATCACAGTTGCGGGACAGCGCCGGGTTCTCACCGGACTTCGCTCGTTTTCGGGACCCGGGATGCACCCGGGGCGTGGAGCAAGCATACCCGGTCGTGAGCCAACAGCGGCCGATCAGAGCGCACATCCCGGTATCTTGTGGCGATGAAACGAATCCTGACTCTCTCTCTTGGCGTGGTACTGGCTGGCCTGACAGTCCTGAAACTGCGTGGCCGAGACTCTCCTCCCCCACAGCTCGACGGCTCATGGGATCTCGCAGAAGACGACCCAGTCGAGTGATTGTCGCTATCGACTCCGGATCAGACATCGGAGAGCGCTCTACATGGACGCTCCTAGGAGATCACCGCTGTGACCGCATCGTCATGCTCAACTCCGGATGGCTCCCCAAAGACGAGCGAGTCTCTCACTCCAGAGACCTCACCGGTGTCGACGTCGTCGTCTCTGACGGGACAACACCTCTCAACTCCCTCATCGGGAGAGCCTCGGTCGCTGGCGTGCCCCTTGTTGTGTGGGCAGATGCACCCAAGTCTGATCTCGGCCCTGCCTCGATCCCTGTCATTGTCGGGGCGAACCTCGGATCAACACTCGCGCATGCACTCCTCTCACACCCGATAGCTGAGTCGTCAGACGGCGCTGATGTCACCGTTGCCTGGACCGAACCGGGGAGGCCACTGCGCAGCGGAGTTGCTGTTGCTTTCCCAGAACCAATTGGAGTGATGTGGGCTACCCGTCGTGGTGAGGGGTGCTTCGTTGCCTATCGAGATGATGAGTGGGCAGGAGCGGTAGCAACCACCAATTCTTCTGGAATCCAACGTATAGTCGGAGTGGCAGATCACAGTGCCCACCTAGAGGCCCTCACACTGGTCGCGGTCACATTCGTAGCGTCAAGAGGAGCGTTCCCTCCTGGAATCCAGTCCTCAGC
>CAYYGI010000004.1:6160-16944 GCA_964471085.1 uncultured Acidimicrobiaceae bacterium | reverse complement strand
CCGTCTACCTGATCACCGGATAGACTCGTTCTCATCGGGACGTAGCGCAGCATGGCAGCGCGCATCGTTCGGGACGATGAGGTCGTCGGTTCAAATCCGACCGTCCCGACCAAGCCCTCCAGGAAGGGAGGGCTCTGTCATGTGCCAAACGTGGTCTTACTCGATGAGCAACTCGGCGAGCTGCACCGCGTTGAGCGCTGCCCCCTTCCGAAGGTTGTCCCCGACGGCGAACAGGCTGATCCCCCCCTTGTGGCCGACCGTCTCGCGGAGCCGACCAATGAGAACGTCGTCTCTCCCCACACAATCGAGCGACGTGGGAACCTTGACGTCATCCCACAACTCGGTACCTGGAGCAGAGCCCAACACCGCTACAGCCTCGTCGAGATCCATTGGACGATCGAACCAGAGCGATGCTGCAACGCCGTGCCCAACCATGACAGGTACTCGCACGCAGGTAGGTTCGACTGCAATAGTGTCACGATCAAGGATCTTCCTGGTCTCGTGCACGAGTTTCCACTCCTCGTCGGTGTAGCCGGCGTCGGTGATCAACCCGGCGAGAGGGAGAACGTTGTATCCAATCGGCCTCGCGTACAAGTCACCAACAGGCTCCTCCCACCGACCGGACACGAGGCTCCCCCTGTCCTGATCGAAGTGGTCAATCTCACTCGCGAGTTGGGTGATGCCCTGCTGGCCTGAGCCGGAGACGCTCTGGTAGGTGGTCGTGACCATTGTGCGCAATCCGGCAGCTTTGTGAAGCGGCCCTGTGGCCATCATTGCAATCATTACTGTGCAGTTTGGGTTCGCGACAATGCCCCGGTGAGACCGAATTGCTTCATCATTCACCTGGGCAACAACGAGCGGCACCGTGTCGTCCATGCGGAACGCAGAGGAGTTGTCGATAACAACAGCACCTTCGGCTACAAAACGCGGGGCGAACTCAAGAGATCGAGAACCCCCCGCCGAGAAGAGAGCGATGTCAACACCGGAGAGATCAGCAGATCTCAAGTCCTCGACTTCAACCCCTCCCCACGTCGTCTCCACAACCCGGCCAGCAGACCGCGAAGAAGCAAGCAGCCGGAGATCAGCAACCGGGAAACGGCGCTCCTCAAGGATGGAGACCATGGTGGTGCCAACCGCTCCGGTCGCGCCAACAACAGCGACCCTCGGGCCCGGATGAGAGCTCACTGGGCCACCTCTCCATCGAGTCCCAATCCTTTGTGCAACGCAGAGACAGCCTCGAAAGCTCTCTCTTCGGCAACAACACAAGAGATGCGGATCGGTGATGTCGAGATCATCTGAATGTTGATATCGTGGTCGGCAAGAATCCTGAACATTCTCGACGCTATACCGGACTCGGTCTTCATGCCGATCCCGACGATAGAGACCTTTGCTATCCCACTATCGGAGCTCACACCGCCAGCTCGTACTCTCTGGGCAACGGTCCGCGCAATCCCCTCAGCGGTCTCGAGCATCGCGAGGGGAACGGTGAAACTGATATCCGTCGAACCGTCCTGGGAGACGTTCTGAACAATCATGTCGATCATGACTCCCGCATCTGCCAGAGGCTCGAAGAGAGTTGCTGCCACGCCGGGTGTGTCCGGGACGCGATACACCGTGAGCTTTGCTTCGGAGTTGTCATGTGCAATGCCTCGCACAACCGCTTGCTCCATCGTCTCCTCCTTTACCCAAGTGCCCTCCCCATCGTGAAAGGACGAACGTACATGGATCGGAATTCCGAACCTTCTTCCGAACTCGACCGAGCGCGGCATGAGCACACCCGCACCCCCGGACGCGAGCTCAAGCATCTCCTCGAAACAGACTTCATCGATTCTCACAGCGTCAGGAACGATCCGCGGATCAGCAGTGAAAACACCATCGACATCGGTAAAGACCTCGCAGCGGTCAGCCGAGAGTGCAGCAGCGAGTGCAACCGCAGTGGCGTCAGAACCTCCTCGTCCAAGAGTAGTGACATCCTTCGAGTCCGGGTCGACTCCCTGAAATCCGGCAACGATCACAACCATCCCATCGTCGAGGCCCTCACGCACACGGTTAGCTCGAATCTCGACAATCTCTGCTCTGCCATGCCTCCCGGTCGTGAGAATCCCGGCCTGTGACCCAGTAAGGCTCGTAGCCGGGACACCAAGGTCCTGGATTGCCATTGCGAGGAGCGCCATGGTGACTCGCTCACCGGCAGTGAGCAACATGTCCATCTCCCTGGGATGCGAACGGAGTGATACTGCTTCAGCCAAAGCTACAAGCTCATCGGTGCTCGTCCCCATGGCGCTGACAACTGCAACAACGTCGTTCGGCTCACGGAACGTATCGACGATACGACGAGCGACGCTTCGAATCCGATCAGCGTCAGCTACGGACGTGCCGCCATACTTCTGAATTACCAGAGCCATCGCGCGGATTGTAGATGCGTTCAACAGTTCTCCGGTTCGGTTTACTCCTCCCCGTACTAGGTTCCATGTCATGCGTATCTATCAAATTCTCGCGGTTGCTACGGCTGTAGCGCTCCTCGGCACGGCATGTACCACCTCGGAGACCGAACTGGAACCTGAAGCAACCGAGGTGACGGTCACAACTGTCCCGCTGCTCACCGTCCCATCGGATTATGTCGGTTTCCTCCACCAACCAACCGCGTGCGGTGCAGAGAGGCCCGAACCAGCAGTCCACATGACATTCGACGCCCCGAACGATGTCAGCGTGACCGGCCCGACCCGCATCACGCTCAACACTTCCTGTGGCCCAATTGAGATAGAACTTGACCCCGCAATAGCTCCAGAGACCGTCAATTCCTTCGTGTTCCTTGCTGAGGAAGGCTTCTTCGATGGAACGGTCTCTCACCGAGTGCTCCCGGATTTCATGATGCAGGCGGGCGATCCGACGGCAACGGGGCTTGGAGGACCTGGATACACGCTACCGGACGAGTTCCCCGAAGAAGGCACGGTCTTTGTCCGGGGCACGGTCGCTATGGCGAATGCTGGGCCCGGCACCACGGGGAGTCAATTCTTCATCATGTTCGCAGACAGTGACTGGCTCCCGGCTGTATTCACCATCATTGGTCATGTGACCTCCGGCTTCGACACGCTCGACCTCATCGCCGACCTCCCCCTCGGTCGCAGCGCCAACAGCGCCGACCCGAACCCATCGACACCCCTTGAGTCGCTCTATATCGAGTCGGTCTCTATTGACCGGTAGGATTCACCTATGCCCAGCGAAAAACGAGACCGACAGAGAGCGAACCGAGACCTAAAGCGCGCCGAAGAACAGAAGGTCGACGTGCGCAAGAAGCGCTTCAGGATGGCCAGGCGCTACACCGTGTACGTGGTGCTGTTTCTTGGGGTGATCTTCGTACTCCAGTGGTTCACTGGTTGACGTTTGTCGGTCGACCTTCACCTCCACTCGAGCGTCTCCGATGGGGCTGATTCGCCCGAGCACTTGATGTTCCTCGCCGCTGACGCGGAGCTGGAACACGTTGCGCTCACGGATCATGACACGATCGATGGCATCGAGCGGGCACGCAGAGCAGCAAGCAAACTCGGCCTCGGCTTCACGCCGGGAGTTGAGCTCTCCGTTGACCACGGTCGGACCAAGATCCACTTGCTCGTCTACTTCCTTGAGCCTGTCGCGGGACCGCTCCAGTTGCGCCTTGCTGAACTGAGAGAGGGTCGCAATGCTCGCAACGCCCTCATTGTCGAGAGACTGTGTGGGCTCGGCTACGACCTCACCCTTGATGATGTACATGAGCAGGCCGCAGGGCCTGCAGTTGGAAGGCCACACATCGCGGACGCTCTCATCGAGAGAGGCTACTTTGCTACGCGAGACGAAGCGTTCGTCAACCTCCTGGGCGATGGCGGCGCGGCATTCGTTGACCGTTCTCGTTTGTCGGCTTCACATGCCATTCAGCTAGCACGAGAATCAAATGCGGTACCAGTCATTGCACACCCCGTGACGATGGGCCTCAACCGCAGTGAATTTCGAGAAACGTTTCGCCAGCTTACAGATCTCGGCCTTGGAGGAATCGAAGCTCACCACCCGATGCATGACCCCTCCCTGCGCGACCACATCACGGAACTCGCGTCTGGACTCGGCATTGCAGCAACCGGCGGATCTGACTATCACGGCGACAAGCATCGCTCATACCGTATTGGAGTAGGGCGCGGTGACCTGCGCGTACCTGCCTCTGCTCTCGATCAGCTCCGTGAGCAACAGAGAGGATGATCAGTCAACCCACCCTCAGTAGAGCCGATACACTCCCCGAGGAGACACGATGATCAGACTGCCATCCCGAGTTCCAATCGAGTACTCAGAGATCCAGCGACCGTACAACACGAGTCGGGCGTTTGGTGCTTTCCTGACACTGGTCGTTATCGTTGCATGGGTAGCCTTCAATGGGGAGACATATCTCCTCTTGCTGGCGGCACCGTTGCTCGCCCTCCTCGCAGACGCTATCTATCGGCGTGAACACGGTACAACGCCCTTCCCTGGAGAGCTCATCGGAACTACGATGATCGTCCTCCTGCTCCTCCTCCGTGGACCTGCACCCGGAATCCACGGCCTGGCTCTTGCCTGGATCGTTGTCTCAACCCTTCTCGTCCTCCCCATTCGCCAGAGCGTACTGCTCATTTCTTACGCCACCACAGCATCGGTTGCTACGTTCTTTCTCTTCTACTTCACGGATATCCCCCTCATCGGCATCATCAGGGGCACGGGTGCCGAGATGGTGCTCGATATAGTCGCCGCGATCGCTCTCTTCCTGGCAATTGGCAACCTCACGTTGCGAGTGGTGCACGTCGTGCTCGACGCCCAGGACAAGCAGGCAGAAGCACTTGCCCAGGAGCGTCGCGCTGTCGAACTGAAGAACGAGTTCGTCTCGATGGTCAGCCATGAGCTAAGGACGCCCCTGACTGGAATGGCGGGGTTCACCGAGACTCTCGCGGAGTCCTGGAAGACGCTCCCCCCCGAAGAGGTCGACGAATTCCTCAAAATCATGCACCAAGACAATGACCACCTCTCCAATCTGGTTGAAGACATTCTGGTAATCCCCCGTCTCGAGGCCGGTCAGTTGCGCTTGAACCCGGTTGAGTTCGATCTCGCGGAAGAGACACACTCTGTTGCCACACGGATCTTTGAGAGTGGCGAATACTCCGCAAGTATCCCAACGAACATCACCGTGCACGCCGATAAGACAAGATTCCGCCAGATTCTGCGCAACTTGCTCGAGAACGCCAAGAAGTATGGTGGCGACGAGATCAGCATCGAAGCAGAGATGTACGAAACTAACCACTTCAAGGTGAGCGTAACCGATAACGGAGTCGGTATCGCCCGAGAAGATCGAGACCGCATTTTCAAGAATTTCGAACAGGTCTCCACCGGAGATGCGCGACTCCAACAGGGTTTCGGGCTTGGTCTTCCCATTGCGCGGAACCTCTCACGAGCAATGGGGGGCGAACTCTGGTACGAGGAGCGCTTCCCTGTCGGTGCGCGGTTCAGTTTCTCTGTCACCCTTGCTGCACCACCCGACGAAGCTCTGGAACCCGAACCGAACGACCACGCGGACGCGTAGCCGCTATCCTGTCCCCTTAGTGCTCGCATACAACATTCATCATGTAGCAATCGCTGTTGAGAACCTTGAAGACGCTATCGCGGGCTTTGAGTCCCGCTACAACGTCACTCCAATCTCACGCGAGATCATCGAAGAACAAGGTGTCAGAGAAGCAATGATCGCTATTGGCGGTTCACATATCCAACTCCTGGAACCCCTCTCCCCCGAGTCGCCAGTCGGTCGATTTCTGAGTCAACACGGCGAGGGGATGCACCACATTGCTCTTGCAGTGCACGACATTGAGGAAGCGCTCGCACATCTCAAGAGCACAGGAGCAAGGCTTGTTGACGAGACACCTCGAATCGGGGGGGGAGGACACAAGATCGCGTTCGTCCACCCGAAGGAGTTTGCAGGCACGCTTGTGGAGCTCGTGGAGGTCGATCATGGCTAAGAACATCGAGATTTCAGGGGGCGCTGGACCAAGCGAAGCCGCTGCAATCGCGGCCGTAGTCGCTGCAATCGAGGAGGAGGAGCGCGTCGCTGCAGCAGTACGTCCTCGACCGATCCTTCAGAGTATCTGGATTCGCACAGGTCACCCTGTCGAGCATGCTGCACCGATCAGCTCGAAAGAAGCCGCCAATGTGGCGCATCGTAAACAAGTGAGGATGTCATGAACCCCGTAATCTGTTCAATCGCACGCACGCCGATTGGCCGCTTCAACGACGCATTCGCTTCTGTTGCAGCCGTTGATCTCGGTGGCGTAGCCATTGCCGGTGCCCTCAAGCGAGCCGGCCTTCCCCCCGAACACGTCGATGAAGTGATCTTCGGGCATGTGCTCCAGGCTGGGCAGGGGCAGATCACTTCCCGCCAAGCAGCCGTGAGGGCAGGGCTCCCAATGACGGTGCCTGCAACAACGGTGAACAAGGTCTGCCTCTCCGGGCTCACCGCGATCCAGGAAGCAGCGAACCATGTCAGGCTCGGAGACTCCCGATTCGTTGTCGCTGGCGGCATGGAATCGATGACGAATGCCCCGTATCTTCTTCCCGGGGCAAGAGAGGGACTCAGGCTGGGGGACAAGACAATTATCGATTCACTGACTCACGACGGCTTGCTCTGTGCCTTCGATGCATGCATGATGGGCGAATCGTCGGATGCGCGGAACAAAGTGCTCGGAATCGGGAGAGAGGCTCAGGACAATTGGGCGGCGATCTCTCATGCTCGCGCCACGGTTGCAACCGACTCAGGGGTCTTTGCGGACGAGATCGTTCCTGTTGAAGTGCCCCAGCGCAGAGGTGACCCAACTGTCGTCACGCTCGATGGTGGCATCCGGCCTGACGCCACAGCCGCGTCACTTGGAGCACTCCGGCCAGCCTTTGGGAGAGACGGCACCATCACCGCGGGGAACGCGAGCCAGATCTCGGATGGAGCTGCAGCCGTGATCGTTGCTGACCGGGCTGCTGCTGAAGCTGCGGGTTTACCGATCATTGCAGAGATCGTCTCCTACGGCCAGGTCGCAGGCCCAGATGCAACGCTTCACGAGAGACCGGCCGAAGCGCTGGGACTTGCACTTAAGCGGGCATCACTCACTGTGGCAGACCTCGATCTTCTCGAAATCAACGAAGCGTTCGCCGCGGTAGCCCTCTGGTCTACTCAGATGCTCAACGTCGAGGAGGAGAAGGTCAACATTCACGGTGGTGCCGTTGCCCTCGGCCATCCTCTCGGGGCATCTGGTGCACGAATCGTTGTGACTCTCCTGAACGCACTCCGCCACACCGGAGGAGAGCTCGGAGGTGTTGCTCTCTGCGGTGGTGGTGGTCAGGGCGATGCTCTCGTTGTAAGGATGGTGTGACATGCCGGTCGCAAGCTACCTCCCTGAACGCAATCTCGCCCTCGACTTAGTACGTGTCACAGAAGCTGCGGCCATCTCCGCGGCGAGGGAGCAGGGGAGGGGGGATAAGAACGCAGTGGACCAGGCAGCAGTCGATGCGATGCGCCAAGTTCTCTCACGCACAAATCTCGATGGTGTCGTGGTGATTGGCGAGGGGGAGAAAGACGAAGCACCGATGTTGTACAACGGTGAGGTCGTCGGTAATGGTCAGCCCCCACTCGTAGATGTCGCCGTTGATCCAGTGGATGGAACTCGCCTAACCGCCGAGGGTCGCGGGAGCGCGCTTGCAGTCATTGCCGTCTCCGAACGCGGGTCGATGTACTCGCCCGGAAGCCTCGTGTATATGGACAAGTTGGCAGTGGGCGAGGAAGCCAAGGGCAGGGTGGACATCAATGCTCCTGCCGAGTACAACCTCCAACAAGTTGCCAAAGCGAAAGGCAAAGAAGTCAGAGAAGTGACGGCTGTGATCCTCGACCGGCCCCGAAACGCTGACTATATCCGTCAGATTCGCGCGGCTGGTGCTCGCATCTCCCTTATCGGGGATGGCGACATCCAGGGCGCTATCACCACTGCCATTCAAGGCAACGGTATCGACATCATGTTCGGCATCGGCGGGTCACCTGAAGCGGTCACTTCTGCTTGTGCCATGGCGGCGCTCCGCGGCGAGATACTCTGCAAACTCTGGCCCCGTGACGAGACCGAGCGTGAGTACGCGCGAGAGCACGATCTCGATCTCGACCAGGTACTCACAACGCGCGACCTCGTTGACTCAGACAACACGTTCTTCGCTGCAACGGGCGTCACCACCGGGGCTCTTCTCAGGGGAGTCCGCTTCGGAGGTATCCACACGTCCACTCACTCAGTCATCATGCGGTCCGAGTCTGGAACTGTGCGATTCATCGATGCCCAACACCGCGTCGAATGGGTTGCGGGCGAGATAAAGGCCTAGTTCAGAGTTCTTGACGGCCAGTAAGTGCCCGCCCGAGGGTGATCTCGTCGGCATAGTCGAGGTCGCCACCCACGGGGAGCCCGCTTGCGAGCTTGGTGACCTTCACTCCGTGTGGCTTGAGAAGTTGCGCCAGGTACATTGCTGTCGTGTCCCCTTCTACGGTCGGATTCGTTGCAGCTATCACTTCCGTGACTCCCTCAGCTTGCACTCGTATCACAAGCTCGCTCATCCGGAGCTGGTCGGGTCCGATACCAGCTATCGGTGACATCGCGCCTCCAAGAACGTGGTATCTGCCTCTAAAGAGTTGGGTCCGCTCGATGACTGGGATGTCCTGAGCCCTCTCGACGACGCAGACCGCCGTAGGATCGCGTCTGAGGTCACGGCAGATCGTGCACTCGACGTCTGCGGTCACGTTAAAGCACCGTTCGCAGAGCCGCACTGTCGAGCGCATCTCTGTAATCGCGTCAGCAAGGCGTCTCGCGTCTGCCTCATCGACGTTCAGTAGATGGAATGCAAGACGTTGCGCGCTCTTCTGTCCAACACCGGGGAGTCGAGAGAGCTCGTCAATCAAGCGTTGGACTGGTGGCTCGAACATCAACCAAGCATCCCGCCCAGATCCATTCCGCCTCCAAGCCCACCCATCGACTTCTCGGCGTCTGCGCTCATTGCGGCCATTGCCTGGTTCACGGCGGCCACTACGAGATCTCCTGCCATCTCGGGATCATCAGGATCGAGTACGGAGGCCTCGAACTCGACGGAGAGGAGCTCTCCCGTGCCTTGCACAACAGCTCTGACGACGCCTCCGCCTGCGGTTCCCTCGAACCTCTTTTGCGCGAGTGCCTCTTGTGCGGCCATCATCTGCTGCTGCATCTGCTGAGCCTGCTGCATGATTCGTTGCATATCTTGTTGCATGAGAAGACAGGATACAGACATCAGGTGCCAGCACCCTCCATCATTTACTACTGAGATCTTCTGAGCCGTGCTCTCAACTCTCTGATCTCACTACTGTGGTATCTCATGCAGTATCAAGCGCTTTATCGCAAGTATCGCCCGCAGAGGTTCAGCGAGATCGTGGGCCAGAACCACGTCACCGAGACGCTTGCTCGCGAGGTCATTGAAGACAAGGTTGCTCACGCATACCTCTTTAGCGGCCCCAGAGGAACCGGGAAGACAACGTCGGCTCGCCTTCTCGCCAAGTCTCTCAACTGTCCTGATAGGGCCAGTGATGGAGAACCATGCAACGCGTGCCACTCCTGTGACGGGATCACAACCGGGACATCACTCGATGTGATTGAGCTCGATGCAGCGTCGCATAACAAAGTTGAGGACATTCGAGAGATCCGAATGAACGTAGGTACGGTCGCGGCCGCGGAGGGTGCTCGACGGGTGTACATCCTCGATGAGGCCCATATGCTCTCGCGGGCTGCAAGTAATGCTCTCCTCAAGACGCTCGAAGAGCCACCTGAGCATGTCATCTTCGTGCTCGCCACAACAGAGCCATACAAGCTTCTCGACACGATTCGGTCCCGTACACAGCGATTTGACTTCCACCCGATTGCCTCCGACATCCTCGCCGTCCATCTCGCCACAATCGCAGATAGTGAGGGTTTCCGGCACAATCGCGACGCACTTGGGGCCGTTGCAAAGCATGCCGATGGCTCCGTTCGCGACGCCATGAGTCTCCTCGAACAAGTTGCTGCCCTCGGAGCAGGCGAAATCACGAGTGAGGGAGTTGCACGAACGCTCGGAGTTGCACAGGCAGAGAGCTATGGTCGGCTGATCGACCTCATCGTTGCCGGAAATGCAGCCGGTGGAATCACCCTCGTAGCTGAACTTGCTGCTCAAGGAGCAAACCTGCGAAGGTTCGTAGCTGACGCCATTGCCTATCTGCGAGGCATCTTCCTCGTGCAGTACACGAGCAACATCGATGATGTGGTCGACGAGACCCAGGAGACCATCGAAGACTGGCGAGTGAGAGCAGCAAACATCTCAAGTGCCGAAGTTCTGCGTGCGATCGACGAACTCTCCACCGCACTTCTGCAACTCCGTGAAGGACGTGAGGAGAGGCTCGTTGTTGAACTCGCCATTCTTCGTCTCACTCGACCCGATCTCTCCCCTGACGTTGAGAGCTTGACAGTCAGCTTGGATCGGATGGAGAGACGGATCAGGGAGTTGGAGAAGGATTCTCCAGACAGAACAGAGAGCACAGAACACAGAACACAGAAGGCGATGCAACCGGCAGTGACGGTACCAGAGGGGGAACTCGCGCCCGATAGACCATTCGTGAGTCAGGCCGCGGTCACCCAAGATCCGAGATCCGAGATCCGTAATCCAAAAACCGACATCCAAGATCCACCATCTGTCAGTGAACCCGAGGGCGCGCTCACGTTGCAGGA
>CAYYGI010000004.1:0-6060 GCA_964471085.1 uncultured Acidimicrobiaceae bacterium | reverse complement strand
AAGGAGGCGCGCCCCGCCGCAGTTGAGGGACGAACCGCGATACTCGAGGTCGCATCTCACATGCACTTTCACCTGGAGCAACTCAGATCTGATGCCGACATCGCAGAATCAATCGCTGCGGCCGGAGCGAACCTTCTCGGCGGCACTCTCTCAGTCGCCTTCAGATCAGCGAACGCGGAACCAGCCTCGGCGCAGAAGAGTGAGGAGAGAGCCCCGGACAAGGACGATCTCATAACCCCGAGTGACGACGACTCCGGCGACCCGGAGCGAGCTGTTCTCGACATTCTCGGCGGCGAAATCGTTGGAGATTGATTCATGTACCCAGCAGTGATCCCCCAAGAGACGATCCCCCAAGAGAGCATCGTTCTGGCACGCCTGATCGAGGCCGCTGCGTCGTGAGCAACTTCGTACTTCGTACACGTGAAGTCGCCGAAGAGCGCGAACATCTCTTCCTTGCTCCAGGCGCCACGCTCTCGGATGGGTCACAAGGCCGACAAGTCCCTGAAGACTCCGATCCCTGGCGGACCCCCTTCGAGCGCGACCGTGACCGTATCCTTCACTCGAAGGCGTTCCGGAGACTCAAGCACAAGACTCAGGTCTTCATAAATCCTGAGGGTGATCATTTTGTTACCCGGATGACACACACACTGCAAGTCACACAGATCGGCGGCTCAATTGCACGAGCGCTCTCACTGAACGCTGACCTTGCTGAGGCTGTCTGTCTCGGCCATGATGTCGGCCACTCGCCGTTCGGCCACACAGGGGAGGAGGCCCTCTCCGACTTTGTTGCCGGTGAGTGGTACCACTCCGACCAGTCCGTTCGCATCTTCGAAGTACTCGAACCCCTGAATCTCACCTCTGAAGTGTTGGATGGCATCAGGGCCCACCCATGGCGTGTGTCGAAGAGCGCGAGCACACATGAGGGGGCCATCGTTCGATTTGCGGACCGAATCGCCTATCTGGCCCACGACGCGCTCGATGCGTTGCGAGCTGGCATCCTACAATCCTCGATGTTCCCCCCCGACGTACTGAGAGCCTTCGGTGAGCCAGGGAGGAACTGGATCTCAACGATGGTTCGCTCCGTCATTGACGAGTCATACCGGAGTGGTGAGATCTCCATGGAGCCACAGTTGCTCGAGTCGATGCACACGCTCAGGGAGTTCATGTTTGCGAACGTATATCTGACACCTTCTTCAGAGGTGCAACGGCGAGCAGTGCACGGAGTCGTGACGGATCTGGTGACGCACTACCTGTTGCACCTTGATGAGATACCCGAGAGCTATCGGCATCAGGAGTCAGAAGATCTCACCCAAGTCATCGACTATGTTGCAGGAATGACGGACCGCTTCGCGATGCGATCTCATGAAGAGATCTTCGGAGGTATGTGAGGCACCGCTGCACACTGCTATCCAACGAGGCTCGCGATCAAGCCGAAGAGAAAGAGATTGGCAGCAGTCCACGCCACGCAGATGATTGCGTATGCGCGAACCCAGTGAAGCCAGTGAGTGCTCCGGCGCGCAAGTGCTACACCAGCGAAGTACCAGAACGGGGCACTCGTCACGATCCCTGCGACAAAAACCGTGATGCGGCTCACCTCGATGAAAGGGAAGGAGAGCGCCCACGCAGTCGGTGCTGCTATCAAGAAGAGCACCGCAGCAGCCAGACTCCCAGCAAAATCCCCCATTCCCCCACCTTCTCGGAAGCCAATGGAGAGAGCAACAACGACAAGAGCAGAGGGGTACGTCAAGGCGAGAATCCCAAGAAACACGGGAGAGACGCCTTGATAGCGTTGAGTGGATAACATATTTCTTCTCATCGAGCACCAGCGTACTGCGGACATCCCTCATGAAGTCTGTAGCCTCCCACTTGGAGGAAGTATGACGAACTCACTTGAGAACGGAACCATCAAGATCATCGAGATAGTCGGCGTCTCAACCTCCGGGTTCGATGATGCAATTGAGCAAGCTGTCTCCAAGGCGGCAGAGAGCATCAATGGCATCATTTCGCTCGAGGTCACCAGGCAGACAGCAACTATTCGTGATGGACGAATTGCACGCTACGAGATGACAGCCAAACTCTCCTTCATCGTGCGCTAAGCAGCGCCCCCTCTCCCAGCGCTACCTTTCGACTACGGCTACGCTCATGTGACCGGATGAGATATTTGCGAATTCCCCGTGCACTCCTGCTTCTGCTTCTGCTCACGCTGCTAGCTGTTGCGCCTCTTCCTGCATCCGCTCAGTCAAAGAGTGACGTTGATCGGGCGAAACAGATCGAGGAGCAAGCATTTGCAGAACTGAGAGCAACCGACGATGCACTCCTCGCCAGCCTCGAGGAGATGGAACGGATCGAGGGGCAGGTTCACAGCTTGAATCTGCGCATCAAGAGACTCACCGAGGCAATCGTTGAGTATGGCAACAGCGTCACGAACCTCCAGGAACGCTCACGGCTCCTTGTTATCGAGGCATACAAGTCGGGGGGGCGCAGTCTCGTCATATCAGCCTTCTCCAGTGCAACTGTCCAGGAATTGATTACATCTCACGCGCTTTACGACGCTGCAACAACGAGAGACCTCAGCCAGCTCGGCCAGCTCGCAGTAGTGACGCGGCAGATGGAACGTCTCTCTGACGAACTCACGACGAATGAGGTGGAGGTCGAACAGCTCCGCGTCGAGCATCGGGTGGTCGTGGAGAAGCTCGAATCCGATCAAGTAAAGGCAGCAGAGCTCCACGCTACCGCAAAGTCAAGGTGGGCCAGAACATACAGAGCGTATCGAGCAGAACTTGCGCGGAGGGCTGTCGTTGCCGCTGCACGAGCCTCAGGGGCAGCAGCCGGCATACCGAACCAGACGCAGGGCGTCACCTGCCCTGTTGCCGGGCCTCACCACTTCATCGACTCGTGGGGCTTCCCGCGCTCGGGTGGCCGGACCCACAAGGGGACAGATATGATGGCATCTTTCAACACCCCACTCGTTGCAATGGCCTCCGGTACCGTGCGCCTCAACCGCCACCATCTTGGAGGAATACAGGTATGGGTACGAGGCGACGACGGCATCATGTATTACTACGCCCACTTGTCCAAGTGGCCGCGTGGGCTACGAACCGGGGATCGAGTCCATGAGGGACAGGTCGTCGGATACATCGGGGACACGGGGAATGCACGGGGAACACCCCATCTCCATCTCGGCATGATCGCCGGGGGCGTGTTTGTGAACCCGTACCCGACTGTGCGCGCCGCCTGCTGACATCTCTCGCTGCGCCCGGTGTCCAGTACGCTCTCGTAGCACGTCTTACAGAACTTCGATTGGCGCTCCTTAATCATTAGCGGTATGCTAAGCATTCAAGATGATTCCGCTCTTAACTGGAGGGAACCGATGTCGATACGCTGGATCTACGGGTTCAACGACCTTGCATCGGCATCCGATCACTCCACCAACCAAGGTGAGAGTGTGCAGAGCCTGCTCGGGGGGAAGGGAGCAAACCTCGCGGACATGACGAGTCTGGGGATCCCTGTACCCCCTGGGTTCACAATCACAACTGAAGCATGCAACGAGTACCTCTCGAACAACTTCACCCTTCCAGAAGGAGTTCTCACCGAACTCACAGCGGCGCTGCACTCCACCGAAACCGAGACGAAGAAGACGTTCGGGGAACCACTGAATCCTCTCCTTGTATCGTGTAGAAGTGGGGGGGAGTTCTCGATGCCTGGGATGATGGACACCGTCCTCAACCTTGGCCTAAATGATGATGTAGTCGATGGCATTGCCGACAAGTTCGATAACCGCCGCTTCGCCCTCGACCTATACCGGCGACTCATTCAGATGTACGGCATTGTCGTGATGGGTCTCCCCGACGAGCCCTTCGAGGGCACTCTCAGGGCGTTTCGGGACTCACGTGGCGTGGAGAACGACAATGAACTCTTCGAGGAAGACCTCGACCGCATCGTGGATCGGTTCAAGGAGATATTTCGAGACCACGTCGGGAGAGAGTTCCCATTGGACCCCATGGAGCAACTCACCGAGACCGTCAAAGCGGTGTTCAGGTCGTGGAACGGGAGACGAGCAACCGCGTACCGGGAGGCAACGGGAATCCCTCACCATCTCGGTACCGCAGTGAATGTCCAAGCAATGGTCTTTGGCAACATGGGTCAAGAATCGGCAACCGGGGTTGTCGTGACTCGCAATGCAACAACAGGTGCTCCAAAGATGACGGGAGATTTTCTCTTCAACTCGCAGGGAGAGGATGTCGTGGCTGGACTCAGGCAGACGAGCACCATCGAAACCCTCAGCCGTGAGATGCCCGAACTTCACGCAGAGCTCAAGACGCACGCCGAGATGCTCGAACGCCGGTACCGCGACATGCAGGACATCGAATTCACCATTGAACACGGCAAGATGTGGCTCCTTCAGACGAGAGATGGGAAGCGCACTGCCCAGGCCGCCGTCCGGATTGCCGTGGACCTTGTCTCAGATGGCATCATCACGAAGAATGAGGCACTCTCTCGAGTCACACCCCACCAAGTCGAGTTCTTCCTCCACCCTCAGTTCAACGCTCCTTCAAAACAGCGAGCCAAGGATGAAGGCCGCTATCTGACCACTGGCCTCAACGTCTCCCCCGGTGGGGCAGTCGGTATCGTCGCTCTTGATGCCGATCTCGCTGAAGAGTGGGCGAGAGAGCGCGACGTACCCATCCTTCTCGTCCGGCCGGAGACGAAACCCGATGATGTTCACGGAATGCTCGTTTCGACAGGCGTCCTCACTTCAAGTGGAGGTCGCACAAGCCACGCAGCCCTCATTGCCCGGCAGTTCGGGAAGCCAGCCGTTGTCGGCGCTCAGGACGTGAGCATCGATCTTGAAGCTCGGATTGTCACGATTGGGCTAACAGCGATCAACGAGGGTGACTGGATCTCGATCGATGGCACCACTGGAGAAGTGTTTCTCGGCCAGATAGACACGTCACTACCCGAGATCGATGATCCGTGGCTCACGGCCCTCCTTGCGTGGGCAGACGAGGTGCGAGAACTCGACGTCTGGACGAATGCTGACCACCCTGACGATGCCGCACTTGCCTTCAAGTTCGGTGCAAACGGAATCGGTCTCTGCCGTACGGAACACATGTTCTTCGACCCCGCCCGCCTGCCGATTGTCCAGCGGATGATCATGGCCTCGCATGACTCGGCACGACTCGAAGCACTCGATGAGCTTCTTCCGCTCCAGCGATCCGACTTTGTTGGGCTCTTCCGCGCAATGGCGGGGAAGCGAGTCATTATCCGACTTCTCGACCCTCCCCTCCACGAATTCCTCCCCAATCAAGATGGGCTCATTCGCAAGACGACAGACCTAAAGATCAGGCTGATGAAGGCTGCCGACCTCGCGGAAGTGAATGCACTTGTAAAAGAACTTGAGGAGACTGAGCGCATGCTCAGGGGCGTCGAAGCACTCCACGAGTCGAACCCTATGCTCGGTCTGCGCGGTGTCCGCCTCGCTATCGTCGTCCCGGATCTCCCCGAGATGCAGATCAGAGCTATCTTCGAAGCAGCCCGGATAGCTCTTGAGGAGGGTATGAAACCAAGACCTGGGATCATGATCCCACTGACGAGCGACGCCGCCGAGCTCCTCCCCCTTAAGAAGATCGTTGACCGCATCGCTGTGGAGGTACTCGGGGAGAGGCTCAACGAGGTCGACTTCGAGTTCGGAACAATGATCGAGACCCCTCGCGCAGCCCTCACAGCCGAGAAGCTCGCGCAGACTTCGGAGTTCTTCTCCTTCGGGACGAACGACCTCACCCAGATGGTGTACGGGATCAGCCGTGATGACGCCGAGAAGGCATATCTCACCGACTACCTCAAGCTCGGGGTACTCGAACATAATCCTTTCGACACCCTCGATAGGGAGGGCGTCGGGGCGCTCATCCGCTCGGCTACCGAAGCAGGACGCAGAGCACGACCAGGCATCCACATCGGAATCTGTGGCGAACACGGCGGAGACCCAGCATCGATTGCGCTCTGCGACGAGATCGGGCTCGACTATGTGAGCTGCTCCCCACTTCGTGTGCCTGTAGCAAG
>CAYYGI010000003.1:5005-21037 GCA_964471085.1 uncultured Acidimicrobiaceae bacterium | reverse complement strand
TTGACGATCCGACCCCGCAGACGCGGGTACTTCGTGGGAGCGTGCGTGTAGCAGTGCTCTCTCTTGTTGTACTGTGACAAGAGCGTATCGCAGCCCTTGTCCACGCACGTTCGCGACGTCGAATACGTCTTCGGCGGTCGAGTTGAACCAGTAAATTTGCGACCTTTGAGTGCAGTCTCCTGCATGATGACCTCCCTGGCGGGTACCCGGCGCGTCAGCGCCGAGAGTTCCCGGTATTGCGTTCTTGTAGTATCAACGCTCGGAGGGTGTCAGAAAGTTCCGCTGGCGGCTGAGATTTTCCGCTCTCTGCCACTCTGGCCTTGAAGGCCTCCTCGAATTCGACCGCGCTATTGCAGTGTCCACACCGCTTCAGATGGATCTTGATACGGACTCTGCGCCAGAAAGTCAACTCTTTATCGATGTAGCGATACACGTACTCGACTGCATGTTCGCATCCTGTCATGACGTTGGCTCCACTAGTCCCTGCTCAACTGCTACATCCCATAACTTCCTTTGCAGCGACTTTCTTCCCCTATGAAGGCGCGACATCACCGTTCCGATCGGAATATCAAGAATTTCAGCAATCTCTTTGTAGGAGAACCCTTCGACGTCTGCGTACAGAACGGGGAGCCTGAAGTTCTCGGGGAGGGAGGAGATAGCCTCAGATATGTCCTCATCGACGAACATGTCGAGAGCTTCCTTCTCGGCGCTCTCATTCGCTCCGGACTGCTCCCCCAAGCGCTTGAACAGGTACAAGTCTTGCAACTCACCGAGTTCGACTTCGCTCGGGCGGCGCTGCGCCTTCCGATACTTGTTGATATAGGTGTTCGTCAGAATGCGGTAGAGCCACGCCTTGAGATTCGTTCCCTCCTGGAAGGAGTCATAGGCCCGGTAGGCCTTCAGGAATGTCTCTTGGACGATGTCCTCGGCGTCAGGTGGGTTCCGCGTCATGCGCAGAGCAGCGGAGTAGAGTTGCGGCGCGTACTCCATCGCGTCCCGCTCGAAGTTCTCCTGGTCTGCCATAGCGGGCCAGGTTACCCCCTCTCGGCCATAGACACGCGAACCTCTCCAGCCCCCCGTGTGCACAGTGTTGCTGCCTCGGGAACCCTTTCTCCCCCCTTGGGCGTCCTATCCTCACGAGCAATCCTGGGAGGGAGTATGCGTCGAACATCAAGGAATCATGCCTTGCTAAAGCTCTCACTCATCGTTGCGGTAGTTGCTCTTGCAGCATCCGCGTGCAGCTCCGCTGGCTTCGAAGGCGACGAGGCCACAAACCTAGCTCAGGACCGAGGAGTGGTTGAAGAGTTCGCCGTATTCTCGGAGACTCCCGCGGGTGACGACGTCGCCTCAGAGCTTGCCTCCGAGGTCGCCTCAGCAGACAAGATAGGTGCTGGAAGTGAAGCGCCCAGAGCTCTGCGAGTCTCCGGGCTCGGTCGTGACATTATCTTCACCGCTGATCTGACTGTGGCAGTGAACGACGTCACCGCAGCAGCGGAGGAAGCTACCCGGCTGATTCAAGGCCTTGGTGGATTCCTCTTCGGTGAGCGCAGCGTTGGATCCCCCGAACCTAGGAGCGTGCTGACATTCAAGGTTCAGCCGGAGGACTTCTCGACTGCTCTGGATCGCCTTGGTGCCATCGGAGACGTCCGTTCCCAGAACGTCCTCGCCGATGACGTAACCGAGCGCGTCGTAGACACCCAGAGCCGAATCAACACGGCAACGGCGAGCGTGGAACGACTGAGGGCATTGCTCGATCAGGCCACTGACATGAAGTCGATCGTTGACCTTGAGAACGAGCTCTTGGTTCGCGAGACGCAGCTCGAGGTTCTCCGTGGTCAGCTTCGCACAATCGAGGATCTGGTCTCGCTCGCTACGATCGTTCTCAATCTGACTGAAGCTGCAAGCCGCCCCGCACTCACCTTGAACGTCACGGCATACCCGGCACACGACGGTGGGCTCTCCTGTCCGGGTAGTACCGGCTTACAAGTTGAGACAGATGCGCACGCGACGGTCTGCTTCGAGATCACGAATGTGGGGGACACGTTGCTGGCCGACTTCGACCTGCGGGACCCCGTGCTCGATATCGAGCTTGAGAAACTGATCACCGTCTTCGGTGATCCAACAAGGCCGATCGAACCGGGAGAGTCGATCATTCTTGCCACAGAGGTTGCGCCTGAACGGAGCCTGCGCACCCAGACCACCGTAACCGCCGTGCCGGTGAACGAAGAGGGTGAGGCGGTGCCGGGGAGACCTGCCGCAAGTACCGTCTCGATCCTCATCGAGACCGTCGATCCCGAGGGAATCCCCGGTTTCGGAGCGGGCCTTGAAGCAAGCTGGCAGCTTCTGATCGGATTCAGCCAGGTTCTCATCCTCCTGGCCGGAGTACTGCTCCCCTTCATCTGGGTGCCAATCATCGTCTGGTTGATCCTACGGGCACGAAGCAACCGCAAAACCGGGAAGCGGGCTGATGGAACGACTACAACAGCTAGCTCAGAGAGCGGATAGCGATGGCTCAAGTCGCATCCCAGAAGCGCCGAATGCTACTCTATGGCTATGACACTAGCTGGCAACCTGTTCGCGCAGAGAAGCCGCTTCATCGGGGAGTCCCTATCGGCGGATCGAATGGCGGTCTATCTTGTTGATAAAGACACCTTCATCCCGTTGGTTGCAGATATCGCTCCAGGAGCACCCAACACGTCCCAGATTGCTCACCTGAGTCGAGCGGAGTCTCCAGCACTTGAAGCGTTAGTTGGGCGGCTCCGCGACGAAGAGGGCGTGATCCTGGAAACGAACCCGGAGTTCCTCCTCCCTCTCACCGCGACCGAGACGCGAGAGGGCGAGGCGATGCTTGCTGTGGCGCTGCGATCTTCGCGCAACTTCCTCGGTGTTCTCATCGTCGAGGGTGCTGCTGACGAGTTGCGAGAACAGCAAGCGGAGACCATTGAGTTCGCGGAACTACTCGCTCTCGCCCTCGAGAGCGCTGAATCACATGAGGGCGAGAATCATGGGACTTGCGAGGCCGAAGTCTTCCTCGAGGTCGGCACGGCTCTCACTGAGACCACTGAGCTCCAGAATGTGCTTGCCACAGTTGCCCGCAACTCTGCCAGAGCCACCGGATTCGAGCGCTGCTCCATCTTCGTCCTGAACGAAGATGGAGCCCTGATTCCAACGATGAGCCAGTTCGCCGACGGTCGTGTCGACGCCGAAGCTTGGAAGAAGTTCCAGTCAAGTCGTGGAGATTTCTTGGAGGCGATGGCAACCATCACTTCCGGGCAACCCGCAGCGTATGAGAATTTGGAGACAACCCCGAAGTTGGCCTCCGCTGAGTGGATCACTTCATTTGGCGCAGAGTCGCTCCTCTTTATCCCTCTCCAAGCATGGGGAGAGAGCTTCGGGGTCTTGGTACTGGATCACCAGGTACCCCGGCCCATCACCCCGGAGGAGATCACGATCGCCCAGGCTGTCGCTGCTCACGGATCCGTAGCTATCGGGGTAGCAAAGCTCCTTGAGAAGGAGCGAGAGAGCCGCCGAGAGGCTGAGCGGATCTCGAGAGGGCTGGCGCTCCAAGCAGCGCAACAGGCAGCGGTGGCGCGGCTCGGTCAGATGGCGCTCAGCAGTATCGAACTCCCCGCACTGATGCAAGAGACGACAGCAGAACTGGCACGCATCCTCAACGTCGAGTATGTGAAACTCACCGAGCTTCAGCCAGGTGGTGAGACGCTGCTGCTCAGAGCTGGGGCTGGATGGCGCGACGGCCTCGTCGGCACAGCGACCATTGGAGCGAGCCTCGACTCGCAGGCTGGATTCACGTTGGCCTCTCGAGAGCCGGTCATTGTTGAGAACCTGGAGACTGAGACACGCTTCCGTAGCTCCGATCTCCTCTCCGATCACGATGTTGTAAGCGGCATGAGTGTCGTGATCGGGATGTGGGAGCACCCATACGGGGTGCTCGGGGTTCACAGCACCCAGGAGAGGATCTTCACCCCAGACGACGTTAGCTTCCTCCAATCGCTCGCGAACCTGATCGCAGGCACAGTTGAGCGGACAAAGGCGGAGGCGGAGATCCGCGAGAGTCAGGAACGCTTTCAGACCATCATTGCGACAGCAAGCGATGCAATCATCTCAATTGACGACGAACATCGGATCCTCGTCTTCAACCAAAAAGCCGAAGCGATGTTCGGATACTCGGCCAAAGAGGTGCTTGGTGGCCAGATCGAGGTGCTCTTCCTGAGCGAGCTCCGGGACAAGTATGCGCATAACATGGATGAGTTCCTTCGTCAAGAGATCTCGAAACTGCTCGACGGCCATCGACTGGAGATGCCAGCGCAACGCAAGGATGGAGACACATTCACAGCCGAGATAAGTCTCTCAAGCCTTGATGTAGGTGGAGACCGAATTCTCACCGCCATCATGCGCGACGTGACGAAGCACCAGGAGGCGGACCAAGCAATACGCGAGAGTGAGCAGCGCTATCGCAATCTCTTCGAGCGCTCGCCGATCGCCCTGTGGGAGGAGGACTTCAGCGCCGTTGGAGCGTGGCTCGAGGATCTCCGCGAGAGCGGTGTCAAGGATCTCCGCGAGTATCTGACCGAGAATCCCTCCGAGCTCGCCGAGAGTGCCAATCTGATCCGCGTTCTCGACGTAAACCCCGCAGCGGTACAGCTCATCGGTGCAACGAGGAGCGAAGAGCTTCTCGGAAACTTCCTCCCTACCATACTCACCACCGGGCTTCGTGAGTCACTGATCGAACAGTTCACCGCCATCTGGACCAATCTCGATCATTACCGTTTCGAGATGGCTGGCAGTACGGTCACAGGCGATCAGATCGATCTCGAACTCCACTGGGCCGCGAACCGAATTGATGATCAACTCGACCTCTCCTGTGTCATTATTGCTATGGATGACATCACCCAACGCAAGATGGCAGAGCAAGGTCTCATAGAGTTGGCACGCTCAAAAGACGAGCTGATAGCCTCCGTCTCCCACGAACTGAGAACTCCACTCACCGGAATTGTCGGCTTCACCCAACTCCTCCAGGATTCCACGATCGAGCTGACACCCGAGGAGAGACAAGATATGATCAATCTCGTCGCCTTGGAGGCAACCGACATCGCAAATATCGTGGAAGACCTCCTTGTGGCGGCCCGCACAGAGATCGGAGGTCTCTACGTCTCGACGGTGTCTGTCGACCTACTGGCACAGATGTCGCAAGTTCTAGAAGCGTGGGACCAGAGGCTTGACTCGCAGATAGCACTCAATGGGAGCACCATCCACGCTCTCGGTGATCCATCTCGCATTCGTCAGATTGTTCGCAACCTCATCACGAACGCCCTCCGTTACGGTGGAGAGAGCGTCAGTGTCGAGCTCAGCGAGATCGGTTCAACAACGTACGCTCGCGTCATTGACAACGGGCCAGAGATTCCCCTCGCTGACCAAACCCGTATCTTCGAAGCCTACCAACGAGCTCACACTGAGCCGGGACAGCCAGGCTCCGTCGGATTGGGTTTGGCGGTCTCCCGTGAACTCGCTCATCTCATGAACGGCGATCTCATCTACCGGCATGAACCAGGGCGCAGCATCTTCGAGCTCTCTCTCCCCGTGTCTCCCAAGGCAGAGAGCTGAAGCCTGCAACCAAGAGCTGACTCGGAGCCGGAGGCGGGATTTGAACCCGCGGCCTACGCATTACGAGTGCGTTGCTCTACCCCTGAGCTACCCCGGCAGGAGAGGGAATCATACAGGCGGCAGGGGTCTGAGTTCTTCGCAATCTACTTCCAAGGACCGACCCGTGCATCGAGAGCACTGTACCAATCACGCATCATTGCTCCAATAGGGTCCGTACGGTCCCGGTATGTGTGCCACCAGATTGGTGGCTCAACCCAGATCTTCACGGCTGTGCGTCGGAACGCGGTCTCCCCGGGGGCGAGCGAGTGTTGTGTCCCGACAATTGCCACCGGAACGAGGGGTGCGCCGGTCATCCAAGCCAGCCACGCGGCACCTCGGCTCGGCGGATCCTCTCCCCACCACTCGACGCGTCTCCCTTCGGGGAAGAGCCCAACGACGTGACCCGCTGCAAGGTAGTCGATTGCTTCACGCATGGCACGAATCGGATACCCGTCCCGGTCAAGGGAGATCGCGCCGAAGAAACCGAGGGCAAGGTCGAGTCCTCGGGAAGTTCCGTAGATTTCATCCACAGCAAGGAACCGAACGTACCGGTCAAGGTTCATTGCGAGCAGCGGCGGATCGAGATGCGAGAAGTGGTTCGCTGCAATCACCACCGGCCCACCCTGTGGGAAGTGCTCAACGCCAGCAACTTCAAGATCGAAGAACGTTCGTGACATCAGCCGGTTCGGAGACCGGAGTATCCGAGCAAACGACCGCGGAGCAATCATGGTGAAGTCAGGCATCGGTACCGAGATCAAGGAAGAGGGCCGCGAGGGCAAGGTTTGGTCGCTGGTTTGCGCGCAGAGAGTCAATTGTGTCGAGAACCCGGCTTGCGTTCTGCACCGCGGTCTGTGTCGTGACTCTGGTGAACACCTCTACTGCAAGGTCGGTGTTCTGGACCGGAGCGCCGACCTGGGAGCTTGCAGTGTCCCGGTAGAAGGTTGCTAGCAGCTCAAGGCCCGTAGCGAAGAGAGCATCCGACGCTCGTGCAAGCTCGCGCTGCTGTCGTTCGGCTACGACCCTCGGGATGTTGCCATCGGGATGGTCTCTCTCTCGTTCAGACTCCTGTCGCTGCTTCACTGCTTCGAGGAGCGGCTCGGTCGCCACCATGACCTCCTCTGCGAGGCGGAATGCGTCTCCTGGATGATCCGTGACTCGCTCTGGCACGGCGAGCCATGTGTCTCGAAACGAAGCGACTCTTGGTTCGCGTGCAAGAGCGAGAGCAAGACCCGGTCGGCCTCCTGAGATCTTCGCGGCCTCAAGCGCACGGTTGGGTGCAACGCCGTGCTCAACGAGTCCTTTCGCAATGTCTGTTTCGGGGACACGTCCAAAAACAATAGTTCGGCACCTGCTTGCAACCGTTGCAGGAAGGTCGTCCTCAGACTCCGCGACGAGCACAAATGTTGTTGACGCAATCGGTTCTTCAAGCGTTTTGAGAAGAGCATTCGCGGCCTCGTCGGTGAGCATCGATGCTTCCTCGAATAGGAACACTTTTCGATCGGCCTCAAGCGGGGTTCTCACGGCGCCAGCCACAACCCGACGGGCCTGATCAACCGTGATCGATGCGCGACCCTCGGGTGCAACCAGGATGAGATCGGGGTGAGACCCGGTCTTTGCCCTACGGATAGCTTCGAGGTTCTCACCACCTACCAGCGCAGCAGAGAATCGGAGCGCAACAGTGGCTTTACCTATATTGGAGGGACCCACAAACAGATAGGCCTGGGCGGGCGTTGCAAGCTCAGACTGAAGTAAGTCGAGCACGCCACTGTGGCCTACGAGGTCAGCGAAGTGCGTCATGTTGCAATGCCTAACTCACTCAACACAGCTTCAACTACCTGATCCTCTGGGAGCAACGCATCTACGACAATGAAGCGCCCTGGCTCAGCTTCGGCGAGGCGATCAAAGGTGCGCGCTACTTTCGTGTGGAAGGTCGCAGCCTCGTTCCCTATCCGATCTCCCTCGGATTGGCGAGCAAGGCCTGTGGCTGGATCGATCCGTAATAGCACGACAACGTCGGGCCACACACCACCAAGAGCAGTGTCATTGAGAGAGAAGACTTCTTCGATGTTAAGACCCCGCCCTCCCCCCTGATAGGCGAGCGACGAGTAGGCACTGCGATCCGAGATCACCCATGCCCCCTCTGCAAGTGCAGGTGAGACAGTCTCATGTATCAGCTGTGCCCGGGATGCAGCAAAGAGCGCAGCCTCTGCGCGCGGCGCAACAATGTGATCCGTTGTAAGGAGGATGTCTCTGATCTTCTCCCCAACGTCAGTGCCCCCCGGCTCTCGCACGATCAGGACCGTCTCGCCAGTTGCTTCTACCCTATCGGCGACGCGCTCAACAATCGTTGACTTCCCAGCACCCTCAACTCCCTCGAAGGCAATGTATCGGGCATCAGCGAAGCGGTTCTCTCTCGTCATAGGCACTAGTTTGGCAGCTCTCAGTTCTTCTTCTTTGCTCGTTTCTCCGCGAGACGGTCTGAAGCGTGCTCAAGAGTGACATTTTCAACCGTCTCAGCCTTACGAAATGAGACGTTTGTCTCGCCATCTGTCATGTATAACCCGAAGCGACCCTCCTTGATGAGGATCTCGCGATCAGTCACCGGGTCAGCACCAAGCTCCTTGATTGGAGGCTTGGCCCCGCGGCGCTGCCTTGGCTTGGCGAGCAGAGCAAGTGCCTCGTCGAGAGTGACCGTGAAGATCTGATCTTCTTCTTCAAGAGAGCGGCTCTCACTCCCCCATTTCACATACGGTCCGTAGCGACCATTCAATGCCTCGATAGGGGCACCATCTTCTGGATGAACTCCGACAACGCGCGGGATCGTCAATAGCTTGAGCGCCTGGTCGAGGTCAATATCGTCGATCGACATCGACTTGAAGAGTGATGCCGTCTTCGGCTTCTCTTTCGAGTCGGCGTCGCGCTCACCGATCTGCACGTAGGCGCCAAAGCGGCCCGTCTTCACAAAAATGTCAAGACCAGAGTCAGAGCCGAGCAAACGATCACCGCTCGGAGCAGCAAGAAGTTCGAGGGAGCGTTCAAGGGTCAGTTCGTCCGGGGCAAGATCAGGAGGGATTGAGGCCCTGCGCTCCCCGTGCTGGAGATACGGCCCGAACTGACCGGTGCGTGCAACGATTGGTTCCCCATCCTCCCCAACTCCGACAGGGAACGAGTTCACTTCCTTCGGATCGATACGATCGAGCACATCTTCTCCTACAAGTGCTCTCAACCCGGGTGAACCATTCCCATTGTAGAAAGCATCAAGGTACGGGATCATCTCCTGATCACCCGAAGCTATGCGGTCGAGATCTGCCTCCATCCGCGCCGTGAAGTCATAGTCGACGTAGTCGGAGAAGAACTGCTCCAAGAGGCCCACGACGCTGAAAGCTCGCCAAGTCGGAATCAGCGCTGCCCCCTGCTTTCTTGCATACTCACGATCGAGAATCGTTGCAATAATGGAAGCGTACGTCGAGGGTCGCCCAATCCCAAGCTCCTCGAGGCGCTTGATCAACGATGCCTCTGTGTAGCGAGCTGGAGGCTTCGTCTCATGATCCGTAGCGTCCAGTTGCACGGCTTGCACAACGTCTCCCTCAGACATGTGGGGGAGGTGCGTCTCTTTGTCATCGAGCGCGGCATCAGGGTCATCGTGCCCTTCAACATATGCCCGCAGAAAGCCCGGGAAGGTGATTGTGCGACCGGACGCCTGGAAGCCGCCGGTACGGGAGTCAGTGGTGTCTGCCTCAACGCGCACGATGAGACTCTCGCCTGTCGCGTTCTTCATCTGGGACGCTACCGTGCGCATCCAGATGAGCTCGTACACTCGGGCTTCGTCAGACTTCGATCCGAAGTTCGCTCTCGCTCCAGTAATAGGCTGGAATTGATCCCCTGCGGGACGGATCGCTTCGTGAGCTTCCTGTGCACCCTTCGTCTTCTTCCCATACGACCTCGGCTTTGCCGGGAGGAAATCCGCTCCGTACTTCTCCGCAACCAGGGAGCGTGCTGCCTCAACAGCGGTTGTTGAGAGGTTCGTTGAATCCGTGCGCATGTAGGAGATGTAGCCAGCCTCGTAGAGACGCTGTGCCGCGCTCATCGTGCGACGCGCACCGAAACGGAGCTTCCGGCCGGCTTCCTGTTGAAGAGTCGAAGTTCGGAACGGTGCGTAAGGCTTGCGCGTGTAGGGTTTACGCTCGACGTCTGTGACCGTGAACTCGGCCCCGGAGAGCCCCGCGACGAGTCCGTGAGCATCCTGACTCGTGAGGAGGATGCGATTCTTGCGGAGCTGACCCTCCGCGTTGAAGTCTGCACCTTCGGCGACGCGCACACCGTCAACGGTCTTCAGCACTGCTGTGAACTCACTCTCGTCGGTAGCAAGGAGAGCCTTGAGGCCGGAGTAACCGGCCCGGATATGCTGCATGCGCTCACGCTCACGCTCAACGAGGATGCGCGTGGCGGGGGACTGAACCCGCCCTGCGGAGAGTCCCTTCTGCACGCGGCGCCACAAGACAGGCGACACTTCGTACCCAAAGAGTCGGTCAAGGATCCGTCTTGTCTCCTGGGCCTGGACGAGGGGGAGATCAATTTCTCGGGGATTCGCTGCTGCCTCGCGGATTGCTCGCTCAGTGATCTCGTGAAACACCATGCGCCGTACCGGAACCTTCGGCTTCAACTCTTCGATAAGGTGCCACGCTATTGCCTCCCCCTCCCGATCTTCATCAGTCGCGAGATACAACTCATCAACCTGCTTGAGTAGCTGTTTGAGGCGCCTCACCTGTTTCTTGGACGAGTCGGTAACGATGTAGATCGGTGTGAAATCATTCTCGACGTCGACACCGAAGCGCGTACTCTTCCAAAGGTCTCGCTTCTTCTCCGGTAGGTCTCTAGCGCGCGCAGGGATATCACGTATGTGGCCTATGGATGACTCAACGATGAAATCATCTCCAAGATGCCGATTGATAGTTTTTGCCTTGGCAGGCGATTCGACGATGACGAGCTTCTTTGTCATGGTTTCCCAGTTCGAGGTCTCTACGGTATACAAACTTATGCGAGTCGCGGCGTCCAGTCAAGAGTCACGACGGAGAGAAATTTACCCTAAGTGTGGGGCAAAGCCCGCATAAAGGCGCTCAACAACCCTCTCCCAAGTAAATTCCTCGACCACGAAGCTACGTCCTCTCTCCCCCATTTCGCGAGCAGACGCAGCCTCCGAGAGGAGGATATCGAGACCCTCGACGATCCCATCAACGTCAGAGACCACATACCCGGTTACCCCCGGCAGCACTGTCTCGGGTGAGCCACCAGAGTCCCCTGCAAGGACAGGTAACCCAGTCGCGGCAGCTTCAAGGAACACAAGGCCGAGGCCTTCGACCTCAAGTCCCCCCCACCGCGACTTACACGGCATGCAGAACACGTCCATCTGGCGGTATAGCCCCGCAAGGTCTGCCCACGGCACATCGATCTCGAAGCGGACCCGCACCCCGAGGCTTTCAGCTTTCTTGCGCAAGTCTTGCTCAGTTCTCCCCTTACCAACGAGGAGTACCTCAACGTCACGGTCGAGGCGAGCTACAGCCTCAAGGAGGCGGTCCTGCCCTTTGCGAGGCACGAATCGGCTCACGCATCCAACCACGGGGAGTGGGTTGTTTGGCGGCAACGAGCTGGGGGTGAACGTGTCAATCTCTACCCCCGCACCAAGGAACTCGACGGACCGTCCAGAGATCTTCTGCGCCTTTCGAGCGGTGAAGCGGCTCACGGCGAAGCAGACGTCAGCAGCCGCTAAAGACCGACCGAGTACCTGGCGAACACCGGGGAACGCACCGGGAATCGTGATCTCGGCACCGTGACTTAGGATACCGATCGGCACCCCGATCTCGTCGCGCAACCTCCGAGCAAGGAAGGAGAGAGGGTGTGGTGCACCGAACAGGATGGCATCGGGCTGGAACTTCTGGGCAGCAGCCACGATGGTCTCTCTCGTCTTGGCAGAGGGCACCATGTATCTTCTGTGGCCTCGTGTGACACCGCTCTCCTCTAAATCCGCGGCATCATCCATCGGTGCCACGACGTGCACATCATCCGGGTAGGAGTCAACAAGATTCTTCAGATACATCTGAATGCCGCCCGGTTTCGGTGGGTAGTCGTTCGTGACGATGAGGAGACGCAAGTCAGACGTCCAGGTGAGGCGCTACGTTGTACGCAGCAAGGAGCGGTCCCGTCGGGGTATACCGAATCTGGGAGAGAGAAGAATTACGAGGGAGCGGGAGCCGAGCCTTCTCAGCGAACCCGAGTCCCAGTACGTTCGCTATGTAGGCCTGGATAGCAGCACCATGCGAGACGGCACCAATGTCTCCCCCCTCTCGGGCCTTGACGATCGCCTCGATCGTGGTGTACACGCGCTCTCCGGCCTGAGTGAAGGACTCACCCTCCCCCCCCCTTGGCAAGTCTCGACCCTGCTCAAAAATCACTTTGAAGAGTTCGGGATCCTGGGCAGCGGCCTCGGCTGTCGTCAAGTTCTCCCACTTCCCGAAAGCCATCTCAACAAGGCCCGGGTCGAGGGTGTGAGACACGCCGAGAGCATCTCCGAGGATCGATGCTGACTCGACCGTCCGCCCGAGCGGTGAGGTGAACAGCTCCGTGATCGGAGGTGCCACGGCTGATGCCGCCGCTACTTGGGCACGTCCGGCCTCTGTCAATGGGCTATCCGTGCGGCCCTGCCATCGACCGGCTACGTTCGCTTCGGACTGGCCGTGGCGGAATAGGGAGACCGTCGTGCCCCTTAGCCCGAAGTGTGTCGGCACGCTGGAGAGGTGGGTCGCGTCGTTGAACACTTCGATATGTTTTTCTCCGTCCTCACCGATCCGGAGCACTGTCGATGCTGTGTTGTGGGATGGGATCAGTTTGAGGGGGCTCAACGACGTACCGAACGTGTTGGCTAAGATCGCCCAAATCACACCGCCATGGGTGACAACAACGGCGTTCTCCCCTCCCTCTAGTGAGGAGACAACCGCGTCAAAAGCTGCTACGACGCGCTCCCCGAATACCGACATCTGCTCGCCTCCGCCCGGCGCCATGTCTTCACCTCGTGTGAATGCTTCCATCTGCCCGGGGTACTGCTCGATGATCTCGGCTGAAGTCAGGCCCTCCCATCCACCTACGTGGAACTCGCGCCACGCCGGGTCGGGGCGCGCCTCACCGAGAATTGATGCTGTGAGCATCGTCCGTGGGAGATCTGAGGAGATGAGCAGGTCGGGTGGCTTTCCATTCTGGCGACCAGCGAGAGCTACGAGTTGCTCACCGCCGCGAGTGGAGATCCCTGAGTCAGCATGGCCCTGCCATCGGCCTTCGCTATTGGATCTGGTCTCTGCATGACGGATAAGCGTCACTGTCTTTGCTAATGAATTCTTCGTCAATGCACTCTCCCGCCCGCAGTGTCGTAGGGTAGAGGGATGCTTGCAACACTATTCCAGACCCAGGAGATTTCAGTGACCCCTGGAACCGAACCCGCGGCGATCGTGGTGTTGGTGGTTCTTGCCGTAGGGCTCATAGGCCTCTATATCGTGATTAGCCGCACCCGCAAGCGGTCCTACAGGGCGTACATGGCACGCTCTGCCCGGGAATCTGCCCTGAGGGAGAACGATCCGGATCTAAAGAAGACCGACGAGGAGTGAACGCTATCTCCTCCATGCATCTCTGCTGAGGAGGATCACGATCGGGAGGATCTCAAGTCGTCCAACGATCATCAGGAACACGAGGAGCCACTTGCTCAGCCACGGAAGACTGAGATAGTTCGATGCCGGGCCAACATCACCGAGGCCTGGGCCAACGTTCCCGAGAGCGGACGCAACCGAGGTGACGGTCGTGACAAAGTCGAGGTTCGCCCCAGAGAGCGACCCGATGATTGCCATGAGAAATGTCCCTGTCATGAATGCAAACATGTAGAGAAGAAAGAATGTTTGGACGGTCTCCACGACGAGGTCGGGCACTGGGTTCTTTCCGATCCGCGTGACGAATACCCCGCGCGGGTGAATGAGGCGGCGTGCGTCGGTACGCGATGCCTCGTACAGGATGAGGAGCCGATCAGACTTGATGCCGCCAGCCGTAGAGCCGGACATGCCACCGACAAACATGAGCCCAACGATGAGGATTGCGAGTGCTGGAATCCATTGAGCAAAGTCCACCGTTGAGTACCCGGTCGTCGTGATAATCGCCAACGACGTGAAGAGGGCGTCTCGGATGGTCGTGCTCACGGAACCTCCCCAAGTCCCTATTGCCATGAAGACTGCTGCAGTGAGAACAATGCCGAGGTATACCCGGAGGCTCACCGACTTGAAATACGCCATTGGATCTCGAACCACCACCGTGTAGTGAAGGGTGAACGCAACCCCTCCGAGCGCCATAAAGACGATGACCACCCACTGCGAATACGCAGAGAAGGCGCCGAGTGAATCCACGTGAGTGCTGAAGCCTCCCGTAGCCAGCGTGGTGAATGCATGGTTGATCGCTTCGAACAGCGTCATCTCACCTATCCAGAGAAGGAGAGCTTGAGCTGCGGTCAGGACGACGTACACGAGCCAGAGACGCTTCGCCGTCTCACGAAAACGAGGGGTCAATCGATCTGGCACATGGCTGGGCGACTCCGCCCTTGCAAGCTGTACCGCCCCCATGCCAAGAAGCGGCAGTACGGCAACCGAGAGCACGATGATTCCCATGCCGCCTATCCATTGGGTCAGGGAACGCCAGAACAATATCCCGTGGGAGAGTTCACCAGGATCAGGGAAGATGGTGGCGCCAGTCGTCGTGATCCCTGCCGCGGACTCGAAGATTGCATCAGTGACGTTGCCAATTGCTCCGGTGAACAAGTATGGGAGTGCTCCTGCAACGGTGAGAGCCATCCATGCAAGCCCTACTGCTGCGAATCCCTCCCGAGCGCTGAGCTCATCGGGATCATCGAAGATGCGCCACAGCGTGTAGCCGGCAAGTGTGGTGATGATTGCCGCAAGCAGAAACCCAGGAACCTCCGACCATTCTCGGTAGATGATGGAGACGACCGCGGGCGTGAACATCAGAATTCCCGCTGAGCCGAGAACCGCTCCGACTACGTGCAGGAGATGACGCAACGACATGTCTTCAGCCGGTGAGCCTCTCTGCAATCGAGATCGCCTCGGGGAGGGCAACCACGATCAAGTGGTCACCTTCTTCGATTCTGGTGCTACCACTGGGCACGAAGACTTCGCCACCTCTCTGGACACCTCCGATGATGAGCGTGTGAGGGAGCCTCAATTCGGCGAGCGTCTTTCCAATCGCTGGGCTAGTTCCCCTAACCTCGAATTCAATCGCCTCGGCGTCAGAGTCTGAGAATGTGGCGACGGAGTGGATGACTCCGCGCCGCACGAACCGCAGGATCTCGTTGGCAGCTGAGAGCCGGGAACTGACCGTTGCATCGATTCCGATCCCTGACACCAAGCCAATCAGCTTGGTGTTTGTGAACCTGACGATGACTTCGCGTGCGCCGAGAGACTTTGCAACCAGGGCACCCAACACGTTCTCGCCGTCCCACCCAGTGAGCGCCATCACCGTATCAGCTACAGCAACTCCCTCCGAGAGCAGAAGCCGTGGATCTACTGTGTCGCCACGCACGACCAAAACACCTGGAATCTCCACGGCGATGCTCCGGCAACGGTCACGGTCCGGCTCGATGAGTGTTGTGGTGATGCCGTGCTCAACCAGCATTCCTGCTGTCAGCTTCGCGACGCGGGTGCTGCCGAGCACGATGACCTTCTCGGCTGGTCGACTCGACAGCCCTAACCATCGGTACGCCTGTTCAGCGCTCCCCGCTTTCGCCATCATCAAGATGTGGTCATGAGCCTCAAGGGTCGTTGCCCCTCTGGCTATGTGGGTCTCGCCATGCCTGATCACCGCAACTACAAGCCAGTCCCACCCAGGAAGGGATTCCCGAAGATCAGAGAGCGTACTCCCTACGAAAGGTGCTTCGGGATCGATATACGCGCCGAGCAGGACGAGCTCTCCGTTGGCGAACTCGATCTTCTCTGCAATGTCGCCGCTCGTAGCAAGTTTCAGTAGCTCGCGTGCGGCGGCCTCACCAGGATCGATCACGAGATCAACTCCAAGTGCCTCTACCTCGGCCTTGAGCAGAGGGTCCTCGACTCGAGCCACCTTCCGGGGGATGTTCAGGCGCGTCCCCGCTGCGCATGCGAGCACGTTGACAGCGTCGGAGGAACTAACGGCGATGAGCAGGTCGGCATCCTCAAGGGACGCGTTCCGCAAGGTCTCTGCCGAAGCTCCGTTCCCAACAATGACGAGGCAGTCAATCGCAGCCTGGGCCTCAGCAGCGCGCTCAGCATCAGCTTCGACGAGCACCACATCGTG
>CAYYGI010000003.1:0-4905 GCA_964471085.1 uncultured Acidimicrobiaceae bacterium | reverse complement strand
CAGCCTGGGCCTCAGCAGCGCGCTCAGCATCAGCTTCGACGAGCACCACATCGTGACCTTCGAGCGAGAACTTCTCCGCTAGGTATAGACCAACAGCACCTGCTCCAACGATGACAATACGCATAAGGTATCAGCCTAGCTTTCAGCTTTCAGCTTTCAACGTTGAAAACTGGAAGCTGGCACTGTCTACAGAATTCCGCCAAAGCTCACGAAGGCTGAGGCGAAGATCAGTGAGACGATCGTCATCACCTTGATCACGATGTTCATAGAAGGTCCTGCAGTGTCCTTGAAAGGATCGCCGACAGTGTCTCCAACAACCGCTGCTTTGTGGGCGTCGGAGCCCTTGCCGCCGAATGCGCCTGCCTCGATGAACTTCTTTGCGTTGTCCCACGCTCCACCAGCATTCGCCATGTAGATCGCCAGCAAGAAACCTGATACCAGGGCACCGGCAAGGACCCCACCAAGCATCTCTATTGAGATGAAGCCGATGACGAGGGGGAAAGCAACTGCCATAGAGCCGGGGAGGACCATCTCCCTTAGTGATGCCTTCGTTGAGATGTCGACACACTTTGCGTACTCGGGGACAACACCTGGCTTCCCTTCGCGAAGCCCTGGGATTTCGCGGAATTGGCGACGCACTTCTTCGATCATCTGGAACGCTGCACGTCCAACAGCTTGGATTGTGAGGGAGGCGAACAGGTAGGGGAACATTGCTCCAAGGAAGAGACCAACTGCAACTCTGATGTCGAGGATGTTGAATCCTTCAACTCCGGTTGCTTCAGCAAAGGTGAAGAAGAGAGCAAGGGATGTGACTGCAGCAGATGCGATTGCGAAACCCTTTGCGACCGCAGCGGTCGTGTTCCCGAGGGAGTCGAGCTGATCTGTTGCTTCACGCACCTCCGGGTCGAGCCCGGCCATCTGTGCGATCCCACCAGCATTATCTGCAATTGGCCCATAGGCATCAACGGATACGGTGATACCCAGAGTTGCGAGCACACCGATTGCGGCGATAGCGACTCCGTAGATTCCACCATTCTCGACTGCCATCTCCCCCGCCCAGTGGGCAGCGAACATGCCGAGCGCCACCACTATCACAGAGAATGCAGCGGACTTCTTTCCTTCAGCTACCCCGGCAAGTATGACGGTTGCGGATCCTGTCTCTGCCTGTTTTGCGATCCCCTTGACGATCTTGTAGTGGTCTGATGTGTACCACTCAGAGATCTTGCCAACAGCGAGCCCGACGATGAGTCCGACGATCACAGCACCAAAGAATCCCCAATGGTTGTTGACTCCCTCAACACCGCTGAACATGAGCGGCGTGAGGATTGCAACTCCTACCACGGTGAGTGCAGCTGCAGACCACGTTCCCTTGTGGAGCGCCTTGGCGAGATCATCGCCCTTCGTCTTGACGAAGAAGGATCCAATGATCGAGGCACCCATACCGATCGAAGCGATCATGAGGGGGTAGAAAATAGTTTGTGGGAGGAAAGCGCTCCCCGAAAAGACGAGAGAAGCAAATGCAATAGGAGCAATGAGCGAGCCCATGTATGACTCGAAGAGGTCTGCTCCCATGCCTGCGACATCACCGACGTTGTCACCAACGTTGTCTGCGATCGTTGCGGGGTTGCGGGGATCGTCCTCAGGGATTCCTGCTTCGACTTTCCCAACAAGGTCGGCTCCAACATCGGCTGCTTTGGTGTAGATGCCGCCACCTACACGAGCAAAGAGCGCAATAGAGGATGCACCGAGGCCGATAGCTGTGACAATCTGGACCCAGTCCGGGTGGTCGATTACTTCAGCAAAGAACCACACGCCGAGTGCAAAGCCCAACAAACCGAGCCCTGCAACCGTGAAGCCCATGACGGCACCGCCACGGAACGCCACAGGGAGCGCTTGTGCAGTACCACCCTGGCGAGCAGCTTCAGCCGTACGAGCGTTGGCGGCGGTAGCGGTGCGCATGCCAACAAGTCCGGCGGTGCCGGAGAGGATTGCACCGAACACGTATGCAACTGCACCCCATGGTCGTCCCCAGTCAAGGAGGACGAAGATGAGGACAGCCATGATGGTGACGAAACCGGCGATTGCCATGTATTCGCGGCGCAGGAAGGCCATCGAGCCTTCTCTAATTGCACCCATGAGCTGGACCATCCGGTCGTTTCCGGGTGATACAGCGAGGACCTGGCGGCCGTACACGACGGCCACGATCAACGCCGCGACACCCATGAGCATGGCGACGTAAAGCCAAATATCGGGATTCACAGAAATATCTCCTGGTGTTGTTTTGGGGGAACCTAGGAACCGGCGGCAGTATAGGGAGATACAGAGCACAGAGCACAGCGACTCCGTCACGCGATCGTCAACGCACCGGTCACCTCGGCAAGTATCTCCATAAGTACTGTGTCACAACTGTGTCACACGTTTCAATCTGTGCATCGGCACTCCAATGCTCAACGCACTGAGTACAGCAGCGTCTCAACGTCGCCTCGGACGCGACGGTCTCGTCAATTGAGATGTCACACGGCGCGTCTCATCATGACCTATCTGGTGGTCTATCTGGTGGCTGGTTACTGTTGTGGATAGCTGTGTGGTGTTTCCTGGCAGTACGGGCGCAGGTTCCCAATGTTGGTCTCTCCTCCGTTGGCCCAGTGGCGGCCTTCGGCAGTATTATGTATGACGTAGTGCGACTTCTGCATCCACATAATGGCCGAGCCGATGTTGAGATCGAGGTGTCTCTCTTGATCCCTCCACGGACTCTCTCTCTGTCTGGTCGTACTACGTCGTACGTACTTCATGCTACGTTCTGGTGATGCGGGGTTTCTCGCCACCAGAAGTCACGACATCGTCGTTGTGGTCAAGATAGAAACAACAGATATCACAGGGTGCCTTTGATGTCCCCCATCCCATCCATCAACTCCGCTACAAACAAACTGCGTAATCCTTCTTGATGTTTGACGTCTCTGAGTGCCTCGGGATAGTTGACTTGCTGTTCCCAATACCCAATTGCTCGACGAAGATCACGCACCGAGAGCGACCTCGCAATATCACCAAACACTTCCTCGTGATCAAAGAACGCAGACCTTCTTGCATCCGAAGTAGGGGGCATCACTGCCGCCACACCTGAGGAGGCCGTCCACGGTGCAGACATTGTCACGACTGCAACACCTTCCACCACAGCACTCTTCACCACCGATGTGCTGAAACAGAGAGCCCACATCAACGCTGTCGGCGCTTTCACACCCGCTATGGTTGAGATCCCGCCCGAGTACGTTCACGAAGCATTCGTCGCTGTAGATGATCGAGCCGCCTCAGGCGCCGAGGCAGGCGACCTCAACCAAGCAGGGAAGGAACCCGACATCGACATAGCCGGACGGCTCGCAGGCACGCTCTCCCCCTCGCGTTCCCTGCGCTCGCTTGAACCCCCCTGAAGGAGGGACGTAGCTCAGCACCCCTACGCAAGCACAGTGTGGTCGCCGATATCGACGGGGTCTCGGTCGATGGCGAAGAACTCCATCGGCACGTCCGTGTCGAAATCCGCTCGCTCACCTGTGATCCACCGGGCCATCATCGATCCAATCATCTGGGACTCTTTGAATCCGTGCCCGGAGAATCCGTTCACCACAGCGAATCCGTCAATGGACGTCGGGCCGACGATTGGGAGCACATCCTGGCGGTTCACGGTGTACAGACTCGCTATTCCGCCGGGTACGCCAACGTGTGGGAAGCTCGGGATCCTGTGGTGCAGGGCGTGGATTTTGAGGTCGATGAAGGACCTATCAGCAGCGGTGTTGTAGCTATCGGGGTCCGCCTCCTCGAGTTCGTCCTCTTCAAGAATCGAACCGGCAATGATCTGTCCTCCGCCGGCCTCGGGACGGAAGTAAATTCCCCCCGCGGCATCGATGACGACCGGGAACGGCCGTGGGACCTCCGGGGGCAACACCCGATAGATCACCTGGATGCGAGTCGGCACAAGCCTCCACGTCATCTCAAGGCCCGCCATAGCGTTGACTTGGTTGCACCATGGACCGGCGGCGTTGATAACAAGTCCGGTACTCATGGCTGAACCGTCGGCGAGCATCACTCCCTGGACACGCCCACTCTCCACCATCACACCGACCACCTCGGACCGCATCTTGACCTCAACCCCCCTGGCGCGAGCCGCAGTCGCTACGTCATCGAGAGCGCCGGTTACATCGAAGAAGCCTGTGTCTCTCTCGATCAGGAATGCGTCGCCGTCGGCGCACTCGTGCTCGACCTCGCCTGTGAGGTCGAAAGGAACCATGCACGCCGACAGGCCCGGATACAACTTGTGGAGTTCGGCCGCGCCGACCTTGACGGCGTCAACGCCTTCGGCGACCAATCGATCACGATCCGCAGCTACCTCGTCGGCGTTCTCGGTCATCATCCACAGCACACCAATGTCGTGAAAGCGTCCGACCGGGTTGCTGAGTCCTGTGTACTCGGACCAGTTCCTCCAGACGACGTTTCCGTCACGAGCAATGCGGACACTCTCGACCTTCGAGTAGCGCTGACGCGTAATCGCCGACGATCCCCCCGTCGAGCCCTCGCCGAGACCGATCCCCTTCTCGATCACGACCACTGACATCGATGATCGTCGCGCAACCTGGTAAGCGATCGACATCCCAATGATGCCGCCCCCGATAATGACCACGTCTACAGATTTATGGCTCATATAGTCTCCAAACGAGATGCTTCGCTCAATTGATCTGCCGGTCGGCGTTTCGGCTTTGAGCGGGATCGGGTGCCGCTCGTAGCTGCCTTCACGCCATGTCGCGTAGCGCTACTCTGCGAATCTTATCGGAGACTGTCTTCGGCAGCTCGGCCAGGTAGGTGATCTCACGGGGATACTTGTACGGAGCAGTGATTGCCTTGACGTGATTCTGGATC
>CAYYGI010000002.1:11817-21278 GCA_964471085.1 uncultured Acidimicrobiaceae bacterium | reverse complement strand
CGGGCGCTCTCCCAGCCGAGCTCATCGGTACAGATCTGTTTGATGGTGCCCAAGATCTCTCTGCCTCCGCTTTCGAGCAGTATCCCGATTCGCGTTCGACGCAGGAGGAGATCGTCGAGGTGTACGACTGCTTCGTTCGCGGCTGCCCACCGAAGCTCCGCCCATGTCAGCGATGTGTCCGGGATCGTTTCGCTCTCTCCTTCGCGACCGATTGATGCAAGGGGATTGACTGGGGCAGCGCTTCTGTCTGCTCGTTCGCGTCGTCGACGACTGATTCGTGGCATCGCGATCGATTCTTCTTCCATCGTCTCCTCGATCCGAGAGAGCGTGTCGCGCGCGATTGGTCGGAAAGTTGTGAGCTTCCCACCGGTGACGGTTACGAGACCGTTCTCCTCCCAGATCACATGGTCTCGGGATTCCTTTGAAGGATCTGCCTTACCAGTGTCAATCACGGGGCGCACTCCTGCAAAGGTTGAGAGCACATCAGCGTGGGAGATTCTGAGTGACGGGAAGAGGTCATGGAGGAAAGCAAGGAGGTATGAGCTCTCTTCCGGGCTAATGGAGGGTTCAACATTGAGAGGATCGTCGTGATCCTTATCTGTGGTGCCGACAATGGTGGCGCCCTGCCAGGGGAGAGCGAAAACGGGTCTGGCATCCCATGGATGTGGCTTCGAGATTGCCTGAGGAATCGGAAGGCGCCAGGCAGGAAGCACGAGGTGGCTCCCTCGCAGCGGCCGGATACGGGACTCACCGCCTACCTGTGCTCTTAACTGGTCGGCCCAAGCTCCAGTGGCGTTCACAACGAAGCTCGCCGTGATCGTCGTGACACGATCGGACTCTGTGTCGCGCACTTGCACACCAACAACTCGTCCCTTTGAGCGCAGTACCTCTTCTGCTCGCACATAATTGATGGCTGTCGCGCCCTCGGTGACTGCCCTGTGGATCACCTCAAGTACCAGGCGGGCATCGTCGGTGATGGCCTCCTCGAATCGGAACCCGCCGGTGAGTCCCGCTTGCCGGAGATGGGGTACGATGAGTTGCATCTGTAGAGGGGTGAAGTGTTTGTGATTCCATCTACCTGCAAGCAGGTCATAGGCGCTCAAGCCAACGCTGTAAAGGAGGGGTGGGGGAGCGTCACCAGCGTACGTTGCGAGTGAGAAACCGAGCGGCTCGATGAGGTCTGGGAAATCGTCGAGGAGGCGCCTTCGCTCTACTGCAGAGGACCGGACAAGACCGAGCTTCCCCTCCTTGAGATAACGCAGACCACCGTGGACGAGCTTGGAAGAGCGGCTCGAAGCTCCCCACGCAAAGTCCCGTTCTTCCACAAGCAGTGCCCTCCAACCGCGTTGCGTAGCTTCGTGCAGGACAGCAGCGCCAGTGATCCCCCCGCCAACAATGACAATGTCCCACTCGCGGTTGAGTCCCTGCCAGACTTGCTCCCGGGCACCCTGGGTCCACAGGCTTGAGGTCCTCTCGTGGCTCGTATTCATGTGACCAACTTTCCAGGGTTCATGATCCCGTCAGGGTCAAGGGCGGCGAGCGCACCCTTCAATGTGGCGAGCCCGGCTTGACTCTTCTCCTCCTCCATGTGCGCGAGGTGGTCGAGACCAATGCCGTGTTGATGAGAGATAGTTCCACCGTTTGCCATGATGGCCCGGCTAGCAGCGCTCTTGAGGCGACTCCATCGTGCCAGCGTCTCATCTGGGTCCTGTGATAAGCGGAAGATGTAGGACGTGTAGAGGCCAGCTCCATCGGGGTATACGTGGGAGATGTGTGAGAAGGGAAGGACTCGCTCGTCGAGAAGTGTCCCCGTAAGTGCGTTCTCGATAGCAGCCATGAGGTCCGGGAGTGCCGACCACGTTGCTGCGGTCTCGAGTGTGTCGACGGCGTATCCCATCTCCCACAACGTGTTGCGCAGGTACGGAAGGGTGAAACGACCACGTTTCCATTTCTCGCCGAGGCTGCGGCCAAGGGAGACGCCGCCGTGGGAACCTACGATACGAGAGGCTGCCTTTCGAGCCTTGATCGATCTGTCACCTGTGAAGCCGATGAGGAGCAGAGCCTTGTCTTCGCTGACGCCGCGAGCAGTGAGGTAGCGCTCAAGGAGGGTTAACCGCCGGTGCTGGCCGCTAAGGGTGAGCGTGACACGTGTTTCTTCAGCAGTGCTCAAGCGGAGCATCGAGAGGGGAATCTCTTCCTGGACGAGCCTGCGCACTGCTTCTCGCCCAGAAGCGAAATCAGGGAAGAACGCGGTGTGGAACTCCTCCTCCTCGGGGAGGGGGGCCACCCGCACCGTAGCTTCTGTGATCACCCCGGCCCTCCCTTCCGAACCGAGTATGAGATGTCGAAGGTCGGGGCCTGCGGCTGAGGCTGGCAGAACGGGTAGATCGAAGGCACCGTCAGGTGTGTGCACGACACCACCGGCGAAGAGGTCCTCGATGCGTCCGTACCCGAGGGACTGCTGGCCTGAAGATCGCGTAGCAATCCAGCCTCCAAGCGTCGAGTACTCGAATGATTGTGGGAAATGGCCGAGGGTGAGATTCAAGGCACGCAGGTGCGCTTCAAGTTCAGGACCTAATACACCGGCTTCGAAGGTTGCCAAGCGACTTGTTGTATCGATATCGAGGAGTCGATTCATGCGGCGAAGGTTGATAGTTATGGTGGGGGAGTCGCCCCCTGACGGGTTCACATGGCCTACCACGCTCGTGCCCCCACCGAACGGAATCACTGTGGCTCCCCATGCTCGGGCCCGTTCGAGGATTTCGTCTACTTCCTCGGGGAGCTGTGGAAATGCAACACCGTCGGGGAAGACCCCGATGCGCCCACTTCGCAATGCAACCCAGTCAGGGAGACTCTGGCCCCTCGCGTGACGCAGCCTCTCTTCTGGGTCCGTTGTCACGAGCGCGTGTTCCGGGAGACGAGAGGGGGGAACGGTTGTGAGCACCTCGTCGAGCGTTGCGTCTTGCTGCAGCCTTCCGGGGCCAATCTCATCTGAAAGTAGTTGTTCAGCTACCGATTGCAACGGGAAAATAATTGTGTCATCGCCCCAACCGTTCCAGCGTTGCATCACTGCTCTCCAGTCACTTGCGCCCAGATCTCGGAGGGTGAAGTCAAGATCGCGCTCTCCCACCGGTCGATGCTCTCGGTCATCATCTCCAAGGAGATGCGTTCGACTTCGTCGAGATCCTTGAGAGCGCCTTCTAGGTCGTTGTAGAACTGCATCGAGCGATCACGGTTCTCACCAACAGCAAAATATGCCTCTGCGAGCCGCTCATACCAGGTGGTAAATCCGTTGAGAATCAGCGTATATATCGGGTTCTTGGATGCAACAGATGCACCGTGATGCAGCTCCCAGTCAAAGTGTGCAAGTGCTTGAGGCGTCTCGGGGAGATCGGTTCGACCGGCGAGCAGTTCTCGAAGCGTTTCAGGGGAGTGGAGGGCAGCAGCGCGGAAATAGCCGGGTGCAAGGTCGCGCCGTACCTCAAGGAGGTTGGTGACAAACGAAGGGGTGAGAGAATCGCTGTGGCGCACGAGGCTGTCGAGGAGGTTCAGCCCTCCCTCTCGCCAATAGTCGTTCACCGTGGTTCGCTTCCCCTGGCGCACGGTTATCCAACCATCTCGTTCAAGACTTCTGATCGCTTCGCGCAGCGTAGGGCGGGTCACTCCAAGGAGGACGGCGAGTTCTCTCTCTGCTGGGAGAAACGTCCCAGAGGAGAAGGTGCCGTCGAGAATAGCGGAGACGAGAGAGTCCTCCGCATGGAGAACGGGGCGTCTGGGTTGTGTCCATCTCCTTTTCATTCCGTCTCCAAGTCAGTGGGTGGTAAATGGTCTGACCACTGGAAATCTATCACGAAACTCTCTATTGAGCAAATACGAGAGTTGCTTGGCTAGGAGTCGAAGGCTTCTAGCTCTGAGAAGAGAACATCCATCTGCTCGACGGTGAGCATGCCTGCGGTGCGATACAAGACTGTTCCGTTACCAGTAGTGACCATCCAGAACGGAAACGCAGTGAGTCCCATTTGTGCAGCAATCATCCCATCGGGGTCAACGACGACGGGGAAGGTGAACTGCATTTCTTCGAGATATGGTTCAAGAGGGTTTCCACGGGTTGGATCGATCGAAGTTGTTATGGTGATCAACTCAACGTTCGGGTAGTTCGGTGCAGCTTCTGGCCACCACGCGTTCACGATCGGGAGTTCCTGCTGGCAGAAGGGGCACCAGTGCGCCCACGCCATCCACACGCGTTTCGTGCCATCGGCAGGGTCAATGGTGACAGCCTCACCCGTGTAGGCATCGAAGCCGTTGATGGTGGCGAGTGTCAGTCCGAGTGCAGTGTCCGGGCCAGCATTCGGGAGTCGGGGGAGGAGACCGGCGGGCTCGACAGGAGTCGTTGCATCGCCGCTCGGGGCTGCCACAGGTTCAGGGGCGGTCGGGGGGGACGTTGCGGAGGTGTCGAGTTTCTCTGACATTTCCATGATCGAGACTTCGAGATCAGCGAGCTGGGCTTGGAAGTCAGCACGAAGTTCGGTCTCCGACGAGCGCAGGGTGGTGAGGAGGAATACCTGGCTTGCGGCAAAGAGGGCGAGAAGGATTATCCCAATCGCGATCAAAGGTAGCTTTCGAGAAAGTGGAGCTGGCGAGCCGTCTGTGGGGGTTGGGTTTGTGGTGGGTCCATCCATTTGCACAAGAGTAGCGTCTGGATCCAGCTTGTCTTGCACTGTGTTGGAGCGCGAAGGTGATCTCGCGTTGTACAATAGGGGACGTGGACGTGTTCCTTACGTCCCCCGTACGCGGGGGTGACATGGTTTCGACCGTGAGAGTTTAGGCGCCGGAAGCGAGCCGAGGTCACCGGAGTCCTCGTTAAAGAGCCGGTACACATATAAGTGCAGACGAAAGTTACGCACTGGCAGCGTAAATAAACGCTCCTGTCCTCCCGGAGGGTGCTCACCTCGCCGGAGTAGGGCAACGCAATGTGAGACGCCCCCGCCGGGATTTCTGGGACCGGTGGGGAAAGACAATTCCGGATAGGGCATGAGGGTGCTTGCCGACAGAGTCCTCGTGTTCCGAAAGCTCACTGTTGGCTGCGCTCGGAGATGCCGACGCCGACGCCTTATGGGACGGGGGTTCGATTCCCCCCACCTCCACCAAAGGGCCCTGGTAGCAATACCAGGGCCCTTCTCGCAGATAGGTCGCGTACCCAGGGTTACAGACACTCATATGCGGTGTGCGTAACCCTGGGTTACAGACACTCGTATGCGGTGTGTGTGGCCCAGAGAACGGGTGGGGGTAGGTCAGTAAGTTCAGTTGAGCCCGAGAGCGGTGAGGGGTTCGGTCCAGTCAGCACCGAGACTGTGAGCTACGGCCTCGTTCGTTACCACTCCGTTAGCAATATTTACTCCACCGAGGAGCTCGGGGTGTCTCTTGAATGCTGGTGCCAGGCCAGAGGCGAGAGACTGCACGTATGGCAGCGTCGCGTTCGAGAGTGCACGCGAAGACGTGTGCGGCACCGAGCCGGGAATGTTGCCGACTGCATAGTGGACAACACCATCTATAACGTACGTTGGGTCATGATGAGTTGTCTCTCTGCTCGTCTCGAAGCAGCCACCCTGATCAATGGAGATGTCGACAAGCACAGATCCCGGGCGCATCGCAGAGACCATCTCGCGAGTCAAGATTGTGGGTGCCTTGTCGCCTGCAACGAGGACCGCACCGATCACGAGGTCGGCCTTTGATGTCCATTCGCTCACTGAATGGCGTGTTGAGTACTCTGTGACAACCCGTGATCCCCAGCGGGCTTGGATCCGTTCGAGGGCTTCGAGTCTGATATCGAGCACGGTCACCTGGGCACCGAGACCAACAGCGACGTCGATCGCGTTCCGGCCAGAGGAGCCCGCTCCAATCACGACGACGAGCCCGGGAGGGACACCAGCATGGCCACCAAGGAGCACACCCATCCCACCGTTGGGTGCCATCAAGTAGAACGCGCCGACTTGAGTGGAGAGTCGCCCCGCAATGCAGCTCATCGGTGCAAGCAACACGAGGTGACCATCCTTGTCAACCGTTTCGTACGCGATTGCTGTTGTACCAGACTCGCGGAGCCCCTCGGCAACAGTCGGATATGCAGCGAGGTGCAAGTAGGTGAACAAGACGTGGTCGCGTCCCATCATCGCAATCTCGGAGGCTTGTGGTTCTTTGACGTGCACGATCAACTGCGCTTCGCTGAACACAGTTTCAGCATCGTCGACAACATCTGCGCCAACGGAGAGAAAAGCAGCGTCCGGGGCACCAGCACCTGCACCTGCTCCGGACTCAACAATTACTCGGTGGCCCTCATGGATAAGATCGGCCGCAGCCCCGGGGAGGAGGGCGACTCTACTCTCATCCGCTTTGATCTCTCTGACCACACCGATATTCATCTCGGTTCTCCATTCTCATCGAGTGCTGCCTCGACACATCCGCGAGGTGTGTGAGGGAGCAGATTCGTGTTCACACCCATCTTGGTAGGCACTGCGCTCGTAGTGAAGCCCACAACCATGCTATCCAAGGAGAAGAGTAGGAAAGGTCGCTTCCGAGCGACGCCGTCTCCACGCAGAGTGTCAGCGCAGAGCGATCATAGACACGGCGATCCCTTCCTCGCGAGCAAGCAGCCATAACTTAAGACTGCGCTGGTTGTGAACGGTTACACCTTCGCGCGACAAGACGTGCAGGAACACTGAGCAGAACTTGCTCCCCTAGTTTCCCTATCTTGCCCAGAGAGAGTGAGCTAGCGACCGGTCGGCTCGCTGGGAGGATCACAGGCCCGAGACTTACGGGCCACCTACAGAGAGAGAGCCAGTATGGGGATTCACCAAGAACTCACCGAACGCACGAGGGCCGTGCTTCCTTCCTGGCTAGTTCTCTACTACGACGAGCCGATAGCGATCGACCGGGGTGAGGGTCGCACCGTCTGGGATCTTGAGGGGAACGAGTACCTCGACTTCTTCGGTGGCATCCTCACAACGATGACCGCTCACTCGCTCCCGGAGGTGACTGCTGCGATCAACGAACAGGCCACCAAAGTGCTGCACACATCGACGCTCTACCTCAATGAACCAATGATTGAACTCGCTGAGATGGTGACTGAGATGTCAGGTATCCCTGACGCAAAGGTCTTCTTCACACCTTCTGGAACAGAGGCGAACGACGCAGCAATGCTCCTTGCAACCTCGTACCGAAAATCGAACCAGGTGCTTGCGCTGCGCAACAGTTATCACGGCCGTAGCTTCACCGCGATAGCGCTCACTGCGCATCGCGCTTGGTCACCAACCGGGTATTCCGGACTCAACGTGCAGTTTGTTCAGGGGCCATACAAGGCCCGAAGTCCGTACACGGATCTCGATGACGCTGCGTTCATCGAGGCCGCTGTTACTGATCTCCAGCAGGTCATCGATATGATGACGTCGGGTGATGTGGCGTGCATGATTGCTGAACCGATCCAGGGAGTTGGTGGGTTCGCAACGCCCCCAGACGGGTTCTTCGGTGCCTTCAAGGAGGTGCTTGATGCTTACGGCATCCTCTTTGTCTCAGACGAGGTACAGACTGGGTGGGGCCGGACGGGGGAGCATATGTGGGGGTATGAGGCGCACGGAATAGTCCCGGACATCCTGACGTTTGCCAAAGGAATCGGGAACGGCCTCTCGATTGGTGGTGTTGTTGCGCGTGCAGAGATCATGGACTGCATCGAAGCGAACTCCATCTCTACCTTCGGTGGCAACCCATTGGTTGCCGCTGGTGCCCTAGCGAACCTCAAGTACCTGGTCGAGAACGACCTTCAAGGCAATGCCCTCAAAGCTGGTGCACAGCTCTACGACACGCTCCTGCCAGTGTGCGAGGAGACGCCGTGGATCCTCGAACTCCGCGGCAGAGGCCTCATGCTGGGAATAGAGACGGTGGCCCCGGGAGGGAGAGAACCTGACGGAGTCCGGGCTGCGATGCTGCTCGAGGAGTGCAAGAATCGTGGACTCCTCATTGGCAAGGGTGGCCTGTATGGAAATGTCTTGCGCATTGCGCCACCCATGACCGTCACCGAGAGCGAGATCGAGACAGCGACCCGGATCATTATTGCGTCAGTCTCTGCTATCGAGTGAGCCACGAAGAAGGGGCGCCACGTGCAAGAGATCAACCAGATGACCACCAGGGGAGATGCCGTCCGGTGATGTGGATCGAGTTCTGGCCTTTCTCCCACTCGGATGTCATTACGGATCCCAGTGTTCTCTGCGAATCATCTCCTCTCTTGGAATACGCCCGCGCGAGACGCTCTTGGAGGGGCGGTCCGGTGCCGGATAGCCGATAGTGACGACCCCGATGACATCGATCTCTGCCGGAATGCCGAGCAGCGAAGGCAGACCCTCGAAGGCATGTGCCCCCAGGAAGCCCGCCGCGTAGCCCTCATCGACGGTCGAATACAGGATCGCCATGAGTGACGCACCGGCGTCGACCCACCAGTAGGGAACACGCCAAGAGTCGATGCCAGACTTGTCTGGCTCGCAGTACCGATCCACGTATGCACGTTTCTGCGTGCAGACCACGATATGCACAGGTGCCTTCGAGAGCCATGCGTTGAAACCCTTTGCGAGATAGTCGCTCTCGCGAGCGGCTGTAGCGATAGAGGCTCGAATGGTGATGTCCGTAATAACAATGAAACGTTGCCCCTGGCTGAAACCTGCCGAGGGGGCACGCACACCAGCGTCGAGAATCCTCTCGACTGCTTCGGCACAAACCGGCTCGTCAGTGTAGTTCCGCACCATGCGGCGCTCTCGAATAACGTCGCGTAGCTCCATGCTATTGCCCCATGTCAGAGTTGATTGATCGCGGCCACTGTCTCCTCAAGTGCCTGCTTGGCGTCTGCAAAGAACATCAGCGTCGTCTCCTCGTAGAAAAGCGGATTGTCGATCCCTGCAAAACCGGGAGATAAGCTCCGCTTGACCACGATTGTCATCTTTGCGTTGCTGACATCGAGGATAGGCATTCCGTAGATTGGGCTCTCCGGGTCAGTCTTCGCGGTTGGATTGACCACATCGTTTGCTCCCAGGAGGAGGACTACGTCGGTGTGCGCGAACTTGGGATTGGCCTGTTCAAGGTCGAAGAGAAGGTCGTAGGAGATATCAGCTTCAGCGAGGAGCACATTCATGTGCCCTGGCATGCGTCCAGCGACTGGGTGGATTGCGTAGCTGACTTCGATCCCGCGTTCCTCAAGGGAGTTCGCTAGATCCTTGACAGCATGTTGGGCTTGTGCAACGGCGAGTCCGTACCCGGGTACGATCATCACTTGCTCAGCGTACGCGAGGGCGATTGCAGCATCATCAGCAGTTGCGCGATTCACAGGCTTCGTGCCGATGTCTTCAGCAGAGACACCACCACCGAATTGAGTGAAGAGGATGCTTGGTATTGACCGGTTCATGGCTACTGCCATCTCGATCGTC
>CAYYGI010000002.1:0-11717 GCA_964471085.1 uncultured Acidimicrobiaceae bacterium | reverse complement strand
TTCGAGCATCTCTTGATGCGAGGTAGGTTCGAGAAAACCAACAATCACTGCATCATCCGAGATCACTAAACGGTCGGACTCGGTGGGTGGAGTTACCATGATGAGTAGATCAACAGGAGAGCCAGCCGAGAGGTCAGCGACGACGCTGGCCCCCGCTTCTGCATACGCGCTGTCGGTGAAACCTGCGTCGATGCCTGAACCTGCTTCAATTGAGACCGAGAATCCGATCTCGATGAATGAAGCTACAGACGCTGGCGTTGCCGCTACGCGACTCTCCCTCTTTGATCGTTCGTCGCGGATTCCCAGATGCATCAAATGCGACGTTAATCGGTCTGTGACGCAATCTCAACACTGGAGAGAGGGAACGGGGGTTGAGAGAGTGTGGGGGAGGAGAGTGGCTGTAGCACAGTGAAGTCAAGCCTTCATGTACTTGTATGCAGCGGTGATGGAGTGCTCTGCTGCTGGTTCGAGGGGGTGGAGTGGGAGACGACTTGAACCGGGTCGCATACCTGCAAGAGAGGCAGCGAACTTCGTGCCTGGCGTGCCATGGCGCTCGACAACTTCGGTGACTTCGAGGAGCGTAGCTTGGGCTTCCCGGTCTCCAGAGGCAGCGGCGTCCACCAGAGGAAACGCATAGTTCGCGCTCGCGGTGATAGCGCCGAACGCTCCGAGTGCGTGACTGTCAACAAGTGCTCGCGAGCTTCCCGTGAACACGAAGAAGCCCTCCTGAAGAGTCGTTGAGAGTGCGGTGAGTCGGGAGATGTCGCCCCCGCTGTCTTTGATCCCTACGATGTTGGGGTGTTGGGCGAGTCTGCTCACGGCATTCACCGGGAGTTCGTACCCGGTGATGCCAGGAACGCTGTAGAGGAAGACCGGTAGGGGAGAGTTGTCGGCGACCTGCTCGTAGAAGCCGATGATAGATTCGAGTCGATTGCGTATCAATGTTCCCGGTGTGACAACAAGGACAGCATCTGCACCACCTTCGGTTGCCTCTGCGATGTGAGTCGCTGCCTGTCGGTTACTCTCTGCCGAGACGCCGCACACGATGGTGAGTCCGGGGAAGGCACGGCGTGCAATGGATGTTATCTCCAGACGTTCTCCTGGTTCAAGATACGGGCCTTCACCTGTCGAGCCACCGAGAAGCACTCCCTTGGCTCCGGTCGAGACAGCAAGCGATACGTTGTGTTCGTGTGCGTTGAAGTCCAAGCTCTCAGTGGTATCAAATGCGGTGATGAGTGCAGGCAACGTCCGTGGCCACGATCGGTTCACTCTCTGGTCCCTTCTCCACTCTGTACACGCGACCACTCGGTGTGGAACCATTCGCCTTGCGGGCGGTCACGTCGCTCATAAGTGTGCGCCCCAAAGTAGTCCCTCTGTGCCTGGGTGAGGTTTGCGGGGAGTCTCTTGGAGCGGTAGGCATCAAAGAAGGAGAGTGCTGCGCTGTATGCGGGAACAGGGATACCCGCGGTGACTGCTCTGGTAACTGTTCTGCGGAGACCGGGGAGTGCGGCTGTGATCTCGCTGGTAAAGAAGTCATCGAGGAGCAAGTTCACGAGTTCGGGATCTTTGTGATACGCAGCAGTGATGTTGTTGAGGAAGCCGGAGCGGATGATGCATCCAGCACGCCACAGCCTCGCAATTGTGCCAAGGTCTAAATCCCAGCCGTGCGTCTTGCTGGCAGAGGAGAGCAGCATGAAGCCCTGTGCATAGGAGACGATCTTCGAGGCGTAAAGGGCATCGTGAAGATCTTCGATTACCTCTCGTGGAGTATCTGGGATCGGTTCAACGGTTGATCCGAGCACTCTTGAAGCATCCGCCCGCTCATCTCGGAGTGCGGAGACGACGCGGGCATACACGGATTCTGCAATGAGTGACACCGGAGTGGCCTGGTCCATGGATGCAATGACTGTCCACATTCCGGTGCCTTTCTGGCCTGTGGCATCAACAATGAGATCAACCGTAGGTGTGCCATCGGGTTCAGTGTGGCCGAGAATATCTGCAGTGATCTCGATGAGGTAGGAGTCAAGGCGCCCCTCGTTCCAGCGTTGAAACCACGGTTGGATCTCAGAGGCGGTCATGATGAGGCCTCTACCCATGATGTCGTAGGCCTCTGCAATCACTTGCATGTCCCCGTACTCGATGCCGTTGTGAACCATCTTGACGTAGTGTCCCGCACCTCCAGAGCCGATCCACTCGCAGCACGGCTGGCCCTCTGCACTTGCTGCGATAGCTGTGAGCGCATCCGAGACGATCGGCCATGCACCATGATCGCCACCCGGCATGATCGATGCACCGTATCTTGCGCCCTCCTCACCCCCGGAGATGCCAGCACCGACGAAGTGGATACCGGTGCCAGTGAGCCTCTCAATGCGCAGAGCTGTGTCGGTGTAGAGAGAGTTCCCGCCATCAATGATGACATCTCCGTGATCGAGGAGGGGGAGTAGGTCATCAATCTGGTCATCGACTGGTTGACCCGCCTTGACCATGAGCAGGATCTGGCGGGGGCGTGCAATTGCGTTCACAAACGCTGGCAGCTCCGTGAAGCCGTATATTGATCGGCCAGGATTCGTTGAGACGAACGCGTCGGTCCGTGCAGAGGTCCTATTGAAGACCGCAACGCTGATGCCGTGGTCTTCAAGGTTGAGTACGAGATTCTGGCCCATTACAGCTAGCCCAATTACACCGAAATCGGCTGAAGGAGTGTTGGAGTTTGTCATAGGGGAGAGAGCGTACTTCCTCTCACTTCTTTCTCTGTTCTCATCTCGCACTCTCTCGGCGACTGCTGCTCCCATGGCTTCGGTTCCAATGGATCTGCCTCCCAGCGCAATGTCCTGGGTACGCAGACCGCTCGATAGAACGCGATTGACGGCGTTTTCGATTGATCTTGCTTCGGGTTCAAGGTCGAGCGAGTGGCGCAGAGCCATAGCGACAGAGAGAATGATTCCGAGAGGGTTCGCTACTCCCTGCCCCGCGATGTCGGGGGCTGATCCATGGATCGGTTCGTAGAGGCCGACGTCGCCGGCACCGAGGGATGCCGAAGCAAGAAGGCCGAGCGATCCTGGGAGCATCGCTGCTTCATCGGTCAAGATATCACCGAAGAGGTTCCCTGTCACAACAACATCGAAATCTCTTGGCCGGGAGAGCAGATGCATCGCCATGGCATCAACAAGGACCGTCTCGAGTTCGACGTCGGGGAACTCGTCAGCCATGACTCGTTCGGTGACCTGTCGCCAGAGACGCGAGACTTCCAGGACGTTGGCCTTATCGACGGAGGTGAGTCTCCCCGAACGCTCTTGTGCCGCTCTTGCTGCAAGCCTCACAATGCGCTCAATCTCGGTGACGGTGTACCGCATGTGGCTCACGACCGTGGCACCTCCGTCTGTGATCGTGGAGCCCCCGAAGTAGATACCTCCGGTTAATTCTCGAACAAATAAGATGTCAGTACCATCGACGATATCTCGCCGGAGAGGGGAGACATCCACAATTGCGCTGAAAGTTTTCACCGGGCGCAGGTTTGCATACAGCCCAAGGTCTTTGCGCAGAGCCAACAACCCCTCCTCTGGTCTTGTCTCGCTCCTTGGATCACTCCATTGAGGGCCGCCGACGGCACCGAGAAGTACAATATCGGAAGCTCTGCACGCCTCCAGAGTCTCGGTTGGGAGAGGGGCGCCGGTCGCCTCAATGGCCGTACCACCTATGAGGTGTTCACTGTGGGTGAAACGATGTCCGAAACGCGTAGCAACTGCATCCAGAACAACTCGCGCCTGAACCATGATCTCAGGGCCGATGCCGTCACCTGGGAGGAGAGCAAAGTGTGCTATTGCGACTCCCGGTCTCTCGGGACATCGATCACATCTCGGTCGAACGCTGCCTTATTCATCGCTGCCACCATAGCTCGTGCTGAGCCTTCCACGACGTCAGTCGATATTCCACGGCCAGAGTAACTTGAAGGTCCAACTTGAAGGATCACACTGACTTCGGCCATAGCATCCGCGCCGGATGTGATCGGTGAGACCCGGTAGTCGAGGAGCGTTGCGCTCATGTCATAAGCATCCTGGATTGCCATGAACGTGGCATTCACCATTCCGTCACCCTCCGCTGTACTCCTCAAAAGGTCCCCGTTGCGTCTCAGGGCAATCGTCGCGACGGAGACCTGGTGGGTGCCGCCGGACAAAAGGATCGACTCGAAGTACATCTCGTCACTCTCTGCGGCAGGCTCTTCAGCAACGATAGCTCGGATCCCGTCCTCGGTGATCTCACCCTTGCGGTCGGCAAGCTCTTTGAAGCGCTCGAAGGATCGTTGGAAGTCGACGTCCTCCAAGGTAATCTCCAATTTTGTGAGGGCATCTTGGAACGCGGCACGCCCGGAGTGCTTCCCAAGTACGAGAACAGATCTGCGACCTATTGAGGAGGGATCCATAATCTCGTACGTCTCGCGATTCTGGAGAACACCGTGCTGGTGGATCCCTGATTCGTGCACGAACGCGTTGCGGCCAACGACTGCCTTGTTGTACTGAATTGGATAGCCAGTGAGGCTCGAGACGAGTCGCGAAGTCTCGAATATCTGTGTCGTGTCTGCAGCTATCTCAACGTTGAAGTAATCGGACCGGGTGGTCAGTGCCATGATGATCTCTTCTGTCGAAGTGTTCCCTGCTCGCTCTCCGATTCCGTTGATAGCACCCTCGATTTGGCGGGCACCTGCATGCACTGCTGAGAGCGAGTTCGCAACTGCGAGGCCGAGGTCGTCGTGGCAGTGTGTCGAGATGATTATGTCTTTGTTGCCTTCACGGACATTGTCGTACACATTCGTGAGCAGTTCAACAAAGTCCTCCGGCACGGCGTAGCCGACGGTATCAGGGATGTTGATTGTCGTGGCGCCCGCCGCAACCGCAGCGCGGCATACTTCAATGATGAAGTCCGGGTCGGAGCGTGTCGCATCCTGGGGTGAGAACTCGACATCGTCGACGTACTGCTTTGCACGAGCAACCCCCTCCTTTGTGACCGCAAGAACCTCGTCAGGTGACATGTGCAGCATCTGCTCCATGTGGATTGGAGATGTGGAGATAAACACATGGATCCGTTTCTTCGCAGCGGCCTTCAGCGCGTCTGCGGCCCGATCGATGTCATCTGGGTGTGTGCGCGCAAGGCTTGCTATCACCGGCCCCTGCACTTCAGCAGCAATCCTTGAAACTGAAGTAAAATCTCCGGCGCTCGATGCTGCGAACCCGGCCTCAATGACATCGACTTTGAGGAGCGCAAGCTGCTTTGCAATAGCGACCTTGTCGTCTGGTGAGAGTGCAATTCCTGGTGCTTGCTCGCCGTCACGCAGTGTGGTATCAAAGATGATGAGCTGATCATTCATTTCACAGGCTCCAGACTCCAGGCTCTAGATTCGAGATCCCAGTAGGCATCCGATATCTGGTATCTGGCATTTGCATTTGATCGTGTCATACGTCATCCTTGGGTGACTTAGCAACCATGAAAGTCATCATCTCTCTCAGGGCTCTCCCTGTGTCTTCGACCGGGTGTTCAGAAATTGCTTTGCGCGCTGCAGTGAGGCGGGGGGATCCTGCCTCGTACTCAGCCATCCACTCCCTTGCGAACTCACCGGACTGGATCTCAGACAGGATTCTTCCCATCTCAGCTTTCGTGTCAGCAGTGACGATTCTTGGGCCGCGTGTGATGTCTCCGTACTCAGCGGTGTCAGAGATAGAGTGTCGCATCCACTCAATCCCACCCTCCCAAAGAAGATCGACGATCAGCTTGAGTTCGTGGAGCACTTCGAAGTACGCGATCTCTGGCTCATACCCCCCATCGGTGAGCACCTCGAAGGCTGCCTGAATCAAGGAGTCGATGCCACCACACAAGATGACCTGTTCCCCGAAGAGGTCGGTCTCTGTCTCATCCTTGAAAGTGGTCTCAATGACACCTGCCCGTGTGCCCCCAATGGCGTCTGCGTATGAGAGCGCCAAGTTGAATGCATCCCCTGTTGAGTCCTGGTGCACGGCTACAAGCGCTGGAACACCGGAGCCTTCAACGTACTGGCGTCGAACAAGATGCCCCGGCCCTTTGGGTGCAACCATTGCGACATCAACATATCCCGGAGGTGTGACAAACCCAAAATGGATTGAGAATCCGTGAGCAACGAAGAGGGCATCTCCCTCGGAGAGTCGTGGGCGGATGACCTCGCTGTAGAATCCTTTCTGGACTTGGTCTGGGACAAGCAGCATGATCACGTCGGCCCACTCGGCCGCGGTTCCAGGATCGACAACTTTCAACCCCGCATCGGCAGCAGACTGTACTCGCGGTGAGCTCTCCCGCAAACCAACGATGACATCGACGCCGGAATCCTTCAGGTTCAGCGCGTGGGCGTGTCCCTGACTCCCGAAGCCCATGACCGCGACTCTGCGACGAGTGATCAGCCCCGAGTCCGCGTCAGCTTGATAGTGGATAGTTGTCATGATGTCAGGCTCCCTCTCACGTTGTTCTCCTGTTCGTACTCTTTGACTTAGCGTCTTTGGCAAGCGCAATACGGCCCGACTTAGCAAGACTCACAATGCCGTAGCTTTTCATGAATTCGAGGAAGTCGGAGAGGCGCGCGGGTTCCCCGGCAACTTCAAAGGTGAGTGTGTGTGCACCGACATCGACAGTGGTTGCCTCGAAGATCTTGGCAGCATCGAGAATCTCACTTCTCCGCTTCAGATCTGCGTGCACTCGAACGAGCATGATCTCGCGTTCAACAGCCTCACCTGGAGCGTGTTGGGTGACCTTGATGATGTGAATAAGTTTGTAGAGCTGCTTGACGATCTGTTCCATATCCGGACCGTCCACGACCATCGTGATCCTTGAACGCGTAGAATCCTCTGTTGGACCGACCGCGAGGGAGTGGATGTTGAAGCCCCTGCGAGCAAACATTGTGGTGATCCTCGCGAGCACTCCGGGCTGGTTCTCCACGGTGACAGTGATGAGGTGTTGCATCAGAGATCCTCTGGTCCCATGAGTATGTCGTCATTCGAGCCACCGGCTACGATCATTGGGAAGACCATTGCGTCCGGGTCACAGACGAACTCCATCACCACCGGTCGATCATGCACGGCGAGTCCTTTCTCGATGACGGGGATCACTTCGCTCGGGGTCTCAGCTCGGAAGCCCGCACATCCCATTGCTTCGGCGAGCATCGGGATGTTCGGGTTCGTGTGCGAGAGCACCGTTGCTGAGTAACGCTCGTTGTAAAAAAGTTTCTGCCACTGGCGCACCATCCCGAGATTTGCGTTGTTCAACACGGCAATTTTCACATTGATGCCTTCTTGGGCAGCAGTGATGAGTTCTTGGAAGGTCATCTGGAAGCATCCATCTCCGTCGATCGCAATGACGGTTGCTTCTGGCATCCCTGCTTTGGCACCAACTGCAGCAGGTACGGCGTACCCCATTGTTCCGAGCCCCCCAGAGTTGATCCAAGTGTTCGGTTTGAGGAACTTCCAGAACTGTGAGGTCCACATCTGGTGCTGACCAACTCCCGCGACGACAATCGCGTCACCGGCGTGTTTGCAGAGCTCGTCAATCACGTACTGCTGTTGGATGAAGCCGTCTGGCTCTTGGTCGTAGGAGAGCGGAAAGTCGCGTTGCCACCCGCCAATGGTGTTCATCCACTCGGTCCTGAGTGAAGCTTTACTCCTGTTGAGGCGCTCGGCACCAGCTTGATGAAGTTGCTTGAGCACCGCTCTGGCGTCTCCGACGATAGGGATGTCGGCTCTCCTGATCTTGCCGATCTCTGCGGGATCAACGTCTATGTGGACAATCCGTGCGTGAGGAGCAAAGAGGTCCGGGTTCCCCGTCACTCGGTCATCGAAACGAGCACCGACCGCTACGAGGAGATCAGCACGCTGCATTGCTGTTGAAGCCGTATAGTTGCCGTGCATCCCTGACATGCCAAGAGCCAACGGGTGGTCGTCGGGGATTGCACCCCTGGCCATGAGTGTGGTGACGACGGGGAGGTTCTGTTGCTCGGCGAAAGCTCTCAGTTCCTCACTGGCATTGGCGCGCAGGACACCTCCTCCAGCGTAGAGAACGGGCCTCTCAGATCTCAGAATCTCATCGACTGCAGCTTCGATCTGTCGCGGGTGGCCCTGCACCGAGGGACGGTACCCCGGCAGAACGATCTCACTGGGGCCGTTCCAGTGCATCGAATCGGCTAGTGCGTCCTTCGTGATGTCAACAAGGACGGGGCCGGGACGGCCAGTTGATGCCACATAGAAAGCCTCTCTGATCGTTGAAGAGATTGCCCCGATGTCAGTCACGAGGTAGTTGTGCTTGGTCACCGGCATCGAGATCCCCCACGTGTGCGTCTCTTGAAAAGCATCGAGCCCAATGGATGCGGTCCGCACTTGCCCTGTGACAGCAACGATCGGAATTGAGTCCATATAGGCGTCTGCGAGGGGAGTGATAAGATTCGTTGCTCCCGGTCCGGAGGTTGCAAATGTCACTCCGACTCTTCCGGTCGCGTGGGCGTAACCCGATGCCATGTGTCCGCCGCCCTGCTCGTGTTTCGCGAGAATGTGACGAATCTTGCTGGTATGAAGTTCATCGTAGGCCTGGATAATTGCACCCCCGGGCACACCGAAAATTATCTCCACTCCTTCGTGTTCGAGGGATCGCAGGAGGATCGCTGCTCCGGTGAGTTGTTCTGACATTGTTGGCTCCGTGAAAGAAAGAACCCTCCGGGTCACGGAGGGTTGGGCGCATCAGGTGTTCGATGCGCCTATGAGAGAATAAGTACTACTGCTTGTTGTGCGGACATATTGATATGTACCCCATTGATGTTCTTAAGGTGCAAGTATGGCAGTGTGAATCCACTTGTCAAAACGAGATGTCCTACAGAGGGGGATGAGAGGAGATGAGGTTGGAGAAAGAGATCCTCACTCAGCTCCTTCCTGTCATTGCTTCGGCGCGCCGTGAACTTGCACAGATGGACTCCAACGATGTGCCTGGGAAGTTGAAACAGATCGCGAAGCGTTCCGATCGCACGCTCCCGCCGCCTTTTGCTCGCGCTGTTGTTGGGGCACTGGAAGCGGATAGAGATCTCCGCGCAGCGGTCTCAGAACGCCTCCTCGAAGAAGGGTGTGAGGACGAACTCCTCATAGCGTACCTGAAGGATCCGGAATCCGCGCACGGAGACCTTCAAGAGAGGGCGGCCCGTCTTCGTGGCCGAGACACTCAGGATGTACTTGCACGAGCACAGCAACAGATTGCTGCTCTCGAGGGTCGACTAGCGAAAGGCCGCAAGAGGGTCATCGAGGTACGCGCTGCTCACGAGAAGGCGATGCGCAGCGCGGTGGTGGGAGGAGCAAGAGAGAAGGCCCGCTCGGAAGGCCGTATCCGAGAACTCATTGCGACAGTCGCGCTTCAGGAGGAACGCATTGCTGAATTTGCAGCAGAAATACTGACGCTAGAGAAGAGGGTTGATGATGCAGAGTCCAGGGAACACCGTGCAACGGAGCGTGCCCGCAAAAAGTTGAGAAGCGGGGAGTCGGAATTGCACATCCGAGAGCGTCAGAGTGATTCGCCTTCGGACCCACTTGAGCTCGCAGAGTGGCTCGATGCGGCTGAACGAAGGGCGAGGCCATTTCGGCACCAGACACTCTCGGGAGTTGAGCAGGGCGAGTCTGCTCCCCTCGCTATTCCACACGGTGTGGCACCCGACTTTCCAGAAGCACTGGCCTCACTGATCAAACAGATGCCCCGAAGAGTCATCATTGATGGCTACAACGTTGCTGGGGTGCTTCACGGAACTGACTTCTCGACGAGAGAGTCTCGCGATGACGTCATCCGACGCGCCAACCGCCTCTCAAGAGCTACGACCGCCGACGTCATCGTCGTCTTTGACAGCACAGAGGAGGAAGGGAGGATGGGGTTCCGATCACTCGATGGCGTCTCCGTTCGCTTCTCGAGAGGGGAGACGGCAGATGACGAGATTGTGGCGTTGGTGCGCGCTGACCCAGCGCGGACTGTCGTGGTGACGAATGATCGAGAACTCCGGACTCGGTGCGCTCTCGATGACTGTGTGACGATCTGGTCAACGGCGTTTGTTTGACAGATACCAGATGTCAGACATTGGGATGTCATGTCGGGCGCGTCTGGTCTGCAATCCGCGATCCGTCTCACACATACCGCTCAACGTTTTGTGAATGAGGACGATACCGCGTGGGATATCTACGCGGAATACAAGTGACAGCAACCCTACCTCACACATACCCAGACAGAGCGCAACCGTCCAACCCGAGACTTGCAGTCATTGCTCAACGTTGGCATCGAAACCGAAGAACCTACGGAACGACTGCGGTTCTCCTCGGCATTGTTGCGGGTGTTGCTCTGGAGCGGAGTGCAATGTATGCAATCGCCGTCGTTGGGATCGTCGTAGCCCTTGATGCCAGAGCAGCACTGAAGAGTTCTCGTTCGGTGACGAATCCGAGCATCATTCTAGAAGTCCTCTTCGTTGGTGTTGCAATGGGGGCTGCCAACGTTCCGGGGGTGGCAGTCGGCGTTGTTGTCGCCTACTTCTTGCTCGTTGTGTTCGTGGTGGGAGAATCATTCAGGGCATGGGCGATCGGCCTACTCGCAATCGTCGTTGGATTCCTTGCAACGGTGATGCCCATTGTCATTGGAGTGCAAGAACCGACGATGAGAGAATCTGTTGGAGCTGGCATCGTTGTTGTTCTGATCTTCGGTATCGCGCTTATTGGGATCGCTCGAGAACTAGCGAGAGTGAACCACAAGGCAGAGCGCTCATCTCGGAGAAAGACCGAGTACGCGGATGCTGTGTCGACAGCATCGTTGGCGCTGGTTCTCCCTCACGAGGAGGGTGCTGTTCTGAGAGCGCTCGACACAGTACGAGACGTCATGGATGCAACAGTGGTCTTTCTTGAACGAAACATCGAGAATGAGGCTCAGGGCTTCTGCTCGGTAGTCCAGGAGCGATCAGTGAATCAGGACTCTCAGCATCCAACATTTGAGCAGAACACCGCAGTTCCGTGGTCGGTGATGCCCCGCGCAAGATCTCACCTCGAAGGTGGCGCTCCCTTCTTCTATCGTGGCGAGGAGTTGCAGGGAACAGAGTTCGATCGCACGGGAGAGTCAGGTGTCTGGGCCGAAGTCAACATTCCAATCTTTGCTCGCGGCGACTGGGTCGGTGTAGTTGGTGCTGCTCACACTGATCCTGACAGGATATGGGGAATGGATGACTTGGCAATGATGCGAACGCTTGCATCTTTGACCGCTGCATTGTGGACTCGTGAGGACGAGGAGCGAATCCGCGAATCGCAGATTCGGAGCCTCGATCTGCGCCTACGACACCAAGAAGCGCTCGCTACATTACTCCGCGTCCTTCTCGGTGAGCAGCCTATTGACCTTGCTACTGCCCTCGAGCCGATCGGTGTGGCAGCAGGTGTCGATGAGGTGTGTGTTGCCGAGACGATCCCGAACGAGACGGGAGACCCGGTGATGCAAGTTGTTGCTGTGTGGTCTTCGCCAGGGGTACTCCCTGTGCAATCTGTTGAAGAACCAGTGACGTTTGATGCTATGCCAGAGGTCCGAGAATCCCTCCAGAGAGATGAGGTCGCCTTCTTCGAGAATGGCGCAGTAAGCCGCGTTGTTGCCGCAATCAATATATCGGGTGCCTGGCACGGAACCGTCTCCTTTGCCCGTTGCGATGTCACACGGGT
>CAYYGI010000001.1:19664-21736 GCA_964471085.1 uncultured Acidimicrobiaceae bacterium | reverse complement strand
TAGCGGTCGGCCTCGCTGTCGCTATTGGTGGGTCCTACGCCGTCCACATGGCCGAGTCCCCTCGGTTTGATGAGCTCGGTCGCCCCCTCTATGAGAATTTCCCGAGAGGTTGGATGTTCGTAACCCTGTTGCAGACAGTTGCGCTCGGTGGAGTTCTTGTCGCTATGGCAGGTGTGATGTTCGCCTGGATTTACGATCGCCCATTGACGTGGTCTCGTGCAATGTTGGGTGCGCTGTTGTTTACAGGACTCATGTTCCTCATCTTTGGAATCATTCCGAACCAATTCCTTGTGCTCACGCAGGGGGCTCTTGAGTGGACGGACCAGAAGATCTTCCTCACGATCCCGCCGATCCTCGTGCTCAACAACGATGTGTCGATCTCGTTCGCGGCGCTCAAAGATATGATTGCTGCGGGTTACGCAACCACGCTACTGATTCTCGTGCCGGTTGTGATGTACAAGCTCCAGAGACGGACCCCGAAGACCGAGAAGCCGACGCCGACGCCGGTCTCTGACTATGGCAGACCGTTGAAGGTGAAGTCCTGATGGCGAAGGAAGCCTGGCTTGAGATGCCGCCGATGCGCGATGACTACCAACTGGCAGTCGTCGACACCGCTTACCTTGAGGCAGCCGTCAAGCCGAAGCAGTTCATCCACATAAATGAGAAGGAGTGCATTCTCTGTTCAGGGTGCGTTGACATCTGCCCGTGGAAATGCATTCATATTCTTGCTCCGTCGGTCATCACGGAGACCTTCGGTGTTGATGATCCGAACGACAAGGCAGAGAACCAAGCTATTTTTGTGATCGACGATACAGAGTGCACGCGGTGCAAACTCTGTGTTGATCGATGCCCCACGAACGTAATTACGATCGGCAAGTTCGGGGGTTCGCTAGCCGACGAGAGCTCTGAGTTTGATGAGGTGCCCTGGGAGTTCGATACCGGAGAGCGAGACACCAAGAGCGGGTGCACCTATGGTGTGCGCTGGTAGACGAGACGGAAAACGACGAGGAGATTAGGTTGTCAGAGGGAAACGGGAGAGTCGGCATAAAGGAAGCCGTCACCGGGATGGGAGATCACCTGCGCAAGTCGCAGGTTTGGAATTCCATCTTCCGGCCGGGTTCGCCGATGCGTTCCGATGCTAGTGACTCGCCAAGGAACCGCTCGTATGTGGTGATGAATAGCGTGCTGTACCACCTCCACCCCGTGAAGGTGAAGCGGCACGGTGTGAAACTCTCCTACACGCTGTGTCTCGGTGGCTTGAGTTTCTTTCTCTTCATTCTGTTGACTGTCACGGGCATCTTCTTGATGTTCTACTACCGCCCAACTTCTCCCCAGGCCTTCTTCGACATACAGGCGCTAGCGACGGACGTCGCGTTTGGTCAGATCATGCGAAACTTGCATCGTTGGGGGGCTCACCTCATGGTGTTGACCGTCTTCTTGCATATGACCAGAGTCTTCTATCACGGCGCATACAAACCACCGCGCGAGTTCAACTGGGTGGTTGGCATCGTCCTGCTCCTGCTCACGCTCCTGCTCTCGTTTACCGGCTACTTGTTGCCTTGGGATCAGATCGCGCTCTGGGCGGTCGTTGTTGGAGCGAACATGGCTGCTTACACGCCAGTGTTTGGAGACCAAGTGACATTCGCTCTCATTGGGGGTGCACAGATCACAGCGGACACGCTTCTGCGCTGGTATGTGCTCCATGTGCTTTTCCTCCCGTTCATTACCGTCATTTTCATGGCAGTTCACTTCTGGCGTGTCCGCAAAGACGGCGGCATCTCCGGGCCGCTGTAAGGAGATATTGTGGCACCACTACCAGAGAAACTTCTTCGACGCTCTGCAGAGGCGAGAGCCAAGGCAGAGGGTCGTTCTGTAGATGAGGTTCTTGCGGAGATGAAGGGGGAGGCAACCCGACCTCCAGCTTCCACGGCCCCACTTCCAGGCGGAGGGCCGGGGCGCGATCTCGATGCGGACGTCGAGAAGTACGGTGTACCACGACCCCTCCTTGAGCGGGCAATGCTTGCACGGGCGAAGGCCGATGGGGTGCCAGTACCGGCAATGGCTGGGGCGGG
>CAYYGI010000001.1:14660-19564 GCA_964471085.1 uncultured Acidimicrobiaceae bacterium | reverse complement strand
GCCAGTAGCAGCGAGTGTTTCACCAGCAGTACCGACGGGACCTCCACCCGGTGTGCGCACACAGCGGCTCTTGACGGTTGTCAAGGCGGGTGCCATCCAGGGTGCCAAGAAGGAACCCCAGGATAAAGTGAACGTGTGGCCGCATCTGCTCGCGATCGAGTTCGTTGCTCTGCTCGTGGTGCTTGGAGGCCTCCTCCTCTTCTCGGCTTTCGTTGACGCGCCGCTGCTGGCATTTGCCAACTTCAATGAACAGCCGAACCCTTCGAAGGCGCCGTGGTACTTCCTGGGGCTCCAAGAGTTGCTTGCTTACTTTGATCCAAAGATAGCGGGTATCATCATCCCCGGATTTGGGGTGGCGGCTCTGGCATTCATCCCATATATTGACCGGAATCCTTCGATACGTCCAATGGATAGGAAGTTTGCGATCTCCTTGTTTACAATCTTTTTCATGGGAGCTGCAGTAATGACAATTTTCGGTTCATTCTTCCGAGGGCCGGGGTTCAGCTTCATCTTCCCCTGGCATGATGGAATCCACTTTGACGACCTAAAGACGGTATTAGATTGACTGCCACCACCATTTTTGTTCTGATCATTGTCGCTGCTGGCGCAATTGCCGCGGTAGGGATTATCGCGGTTGCCCTGCGCCGCAAGGATTCCGAGGGCGCGGTCACCCAGGGTGAGCTGGATCGCAGCGCTGTCAAAGCAGAGAGGGCAAGACGGGAAGTCCTTGCTCGCTCCTCGGTTGGTGGGGAGGAGGGGGGGAGTGTTGCTACGATCGTTGCTCCTCTGGCCGAACACACCGAGGATGAGCCACGAATAGAGATATCCGAGAAGGAGTACGGGGTAACTCGGAGGAAGTTCTTTACCCGCGCCCTTGGGGTTGTGGTTGGTCTGGTCGTATTACAGGGCGCTCTTGCAAGCCTCGCGTTCCTCTGGCCGAAAGTCACTGGCGGCTTCGGCGCACCGGTGAAGGTAGGGTCCTATGAGGATCTCAAGGCCGAGGTACTTGTGGATGGGAGGGTCATTCCGAGTTTCATTCCTGCTGCACAGTCGTGGATTGTTCCTTTCGAGCTCTCTCTGTTGCCGGGGTCCTCTTTTGAGGCGACGCCTTTCGTAGTTGCGGGAGGGGAGGCTGACGGTGTTGGACTCATGGCGTTGTGGCAGCGTTGCCCACACCTGGGATGTCGTGTTCCTGAGTGTATCTCCTCCCAGGGCTTCGAGTGCCCCTGCCACGGATCGAAGTTCAATGCCCACGGTGAGTACGAGGGGGGCCCGGCAGCGAGAAACATGGATCGGTTCGCTGTGAGTATCGATGCCCTCGGCGAGCTGGTGGTCGACACTGGTAATGTCGTGCAGACAGCAAGATCTCGGAACAAGACAGCGTCTTACCCCCAAGGCCCCTTCTGCATATGAGGACGTTGCCGTGAACCGCTTGACGTTCCTCCTCGCTGCTGCCACCCCTGGTGCAGAGCCGGTTGCATCCGGTGCCGGGCTTGGTATTGGTGCCCTGGCTCTCCTCCTTATTGTTCTGCTGCTGCTCTCCTGGATGGGTTACCTCTACCTCAACTCTCGGCGCTCGAAAGCAGCAACCCAGGAAGCAGCGCCACCGAATCTCTCGCCGCCTGCATCAGATGACGAGCTTGAGAATGTGAAGCTGACACGCGTGCTGCGTGCAGCGTTCTTTAGCGCCGTGCTTGTGGCGATCATCCTCCCGTGGTACGCATTCAATGAGCCGGGGCGCCAGTCGGACGCCATGGAAGTTCGTACAGCGAACGACATCAAGGCGGGTGCTCACTGGTACAGCCCACAAGGCTTTACGTGTGCCGATTGCCACGGCCCAGCCGGTGTCGGGGGAGCATCTGCATTCACCGAAGAACGCTCCGGCGTGGGGACAACATGGAATGCCCCCGCTCTCGATGACATTTTTTTCCGCTACGACGAAGAGGAAATCCGTGACTGGATTGTGTTCGGCATTGAAGGGACTCCGATGCCCGCCAGCGGTCTTGACGGGGGGGGAGCAATGACCATCCAGGAGCTTGATCAGCTCATGCTGTACCTCCACTCGATCCAGATTACGCAACCAGAGGCATTCGCGAAAGCAGAAGGTAGGGCCGAGCGAGCACTTACCCAGATCGAAGGAGGCCAGGCCGCAACAGAGAAGCTCATTGCGTTCCAGGAGGCTCAGATCCGAGAAGTCCGGGCTGCCGACGACGTCATGGAGATTGTTGGCACGCTCCCTGATCAGGTGAAGGATCTTCTCCAGGCACCCGGAACATGTACGCCAGAATCAGCGGAGCTTGTGAACACGACGTGTGACCACCCCGGCAGCGACGTTGACCGCGACGGTCTCACGGATGAAGCAGAGAGAGGCCTCACCCAGATCGCTGCGATTGCGCACGAGCAGTTAACAGACATTACCTACGACGATGCCGAGAAGGTCTATGTCAATACCCCCCAGCGGGCGTACGAGGTTCGCTTCCAGTCGGTCAATGCCTTCACGAACATCGGCCGCCCCGACCTCGACGTAGCCGAGGTGTTCCTTACCCGCCTCTCGTCGGATGTCATGCTGCTGGGGGTGACAGCGGAGCGTGAAGAACAGTTCCTGGAGGGCCTTGAGTACGGTCTGATATTTCTCGAGAACTCCCTTGAGCAGATGCTCTGGAAGGTTGATTTCGACGAGGTTGCAGTAGAGATGGGCGTATCAGTAGAAGATGCCACTCTCGCTGTTGGGCTATTTAATGCATCCTGCTCCCAATGCCACACGTCTGGATTCTCCGCTGGGCCCGCATTCAATCAGGGTCCGGGAACAGGTGCTTGGGGACCCTCACTCGTGGGTGGACGCTCAGTGATTCAATTCCCTGACATAGAGGACAACATCGCATTCGTGAAGAAGGGGTCTCAGAGTGCTCAGTCATTCGGGATGCAAGGTCTTGGAACCGGGCGAATGCCGGCCTTTGGTAAGGTGCTCTCCGAGAGGCAGATCGAGTTGATCGTTATATATTCGAGGACGCTCTAATGAATCGTTGTATCAGGTCCGAAGAGGCGGGAATCACCAGATTTGAGATTCTTGGCTTGGGCGCGTTCATTCTCACGATATTATTTCTGATCTCTCCGGTTCGTGAGTTTTTCTTTGACCTCGTCGGCCTCGTCTTTGGTCAGATGGATCCCGAGACTGGGAAGCCGACCGAGTTTACGATATTCACGAGAGGGGTAGCTGTCGTTGTTGCTGGGGTGATCATCTGGATTGGATCGGGATGGCTCTTGCTCTGGACAAACCTTGGCAAACGTCTGGCATTCCTCCTCACGGGGGCAGCGACCTTTGGGTGGCTCGTCATCAATGGCCTCTTATTCGTCCTTTACGCACCCCGTGGAATCCGCCCTGAGAACCTTGAAGGGCTCACCTCTATCCAGATGAGGCTGCCAGCAATAGCTATGACCGTTGGAGCGTTGGTTCTGCTCGTGATGTTCCTCATTGCTCTCGATCGTTACGAGTCAGAAGAAACGTAGTGACGAGCTAACGAATCGGAGGAGACCCCGCGGCTCTCCGACAGCGAGTCGGGACGCACCCGATAGCGGTGTAACCTTATTGACATGGAATTTGCCGATTACCTCCCAATCGCACTGATGACCATTCTTGGTCTCGTGTTCGCTGGAGTTGCTCTCGGCCTCTCTCGATGGCTTGCTCCGCACAACCCGACACCTGAGAAACTCGCGCCGTACGAGTGTGGAATCGTCCCTCTTCAAGAACCGACAGCCCGCTTCCCTGTCAAGTTCTACCTCGTGGCAATGCTCTTCGTGATCTTCGATATCGAGATCATCTTCCTCTTCCTCTGGGCTGTTCGGTGGGAGCAGTTCGGCTGGGCGGGCCTCGCTGCGGTGGTGGTATTCATGCTGATGCTCATTGAGACGCTCGGGTACGTCTGGAAGCGAGGGGCCCTCGACTGGAACGTTGCGAGCCGTGCCCGTTATCGCCCGGTCGTAGCGCCCGACGAGGTGATTGAGGAGGTCGTTTGATGGCGGGTGTCGCAACCGATCCAGGCTTCCTCATGACAACGCTTGAGAAGGGGGTGAATTGGGCGCGAACACGCTCCATGTGGCCTGCAACCTTCGGACTTGCTTGCTGTGCTATTGAGATGATGGGCACGGGTGCCGCGCGCAACGACCTCGCAAGATTCGGGATGGAGGTCTTCCGTGCCTCCCCGCGCCAGGCAGACCTCATGATTGTTGCTGGTCGGGTCAGCCAGAAGATGGCACCGGTGCTGCGACAGGTGTATGACCAGATGGCGGAGCCGAAGTGGGTCATCTCCATGGGCGCGTGTGCCTCCACCGGGGGTATGTTCAACAACTATGCGCTCGTCCAGGGAGTCGATGTGATCGTACCCGTAGACATTTACGTTCCTGGGTGCCCACCGGGGCCGCAATCCCTCATGCATGGGATCTTGACGTTGCACGAGAAGATCATGTCAGGTGAGATTCAGCGTTCCACGGGAGTTTTTTGAGATGAACGAAGTCGTTGCAGAGCTGATTGAGCCATTCGAGACAGCTCACGTGGAGGAACGATCCTACGCGTCGAGTAGCACAACGTATCACGCGATCACGATCCCCGTCACCGAGTGGGTCGCATTTGCTCGCCACGCTCTCAAAATTGGATTCGACACCTTTATCGACCTCCTCGCCGTAGACCACTACACCGAGGCGCCCCGCTTTGAAGTCACGCTGAACCTCCTCTCAATGAGCGCGAGAGAGCGAATCCTTGTGACTACGAGGGTTCCCTACGATGACGCGTCTGTCCCGACGATCACCGATGTGTTTCAGGGCGCGAACTTCTATGAACGCGAGGCGTACGACCTCTTCGGCCTCGATTTCCCCGGCCACCCCGATCTCACACGAATCCTGATGCCAGA
>CAYYGI010000001.1:0-14560 GCA_964471085.1 uncultured Acidimicrobiaceae bacterium | reverse complement strand
GTGAGGCGACCGAAGAGGAGTCCCGGCGCGAGAAGCACGAGATCTGGGTCTCAGGCACTGAGGAACGCATGCCGTTTGCGAGAGAAACGGATGAGGGTGCCCAGGAGCTCCTTCCGCGAGACGAGGACCCTGCTCTTTACATCCAGCGAGGCGTTGCTGTTGACGACGATTTCGTTCTGCCCGAGCGCATTGTTGACCAGGAGCGCCAGATTATCAACATGGGTCCTCAGCATCCCTCTACCCACGGCGTGCTGCGCCTCCACTTGGAGCTCGAAGGTGAGACGGTTCGGCGTGTGAAGCCGATTATCGGCTACCTCCACACAGGGATGGAGAAGACCGCAGAGACGCTTAGCTACTCGCAGGGCTCCACGAACGTCACTCGTATGGATTACCTCTCTCCCTTCCACAATGAGCTCGCCTTCTCCCTGGCGACTGAGCAGCTCCTCAACCTTGAAGTCCCACCAAGAGCAAGCGCGATCCGCATTCTCATGACCGAGCTGAATCGAGTGGCGAGTCACCTCCTCTCCGCGGCGACTATGGGGATGGATATCGGCGCGCTCTCGATGATGATCTATGGGTGGAGGGAGCGCGAGGTCTGCCTCGACTTCTTCGAGAAGACCACCGGACTTCGGATGAACCACAACTACATCAGGGTTGGTGGCGTCGCGGCTGACCTCGCCGATGGTTGGCAGGAAGACGTCGTGGAGCTCATCAAGTTGGTCAACGCTGGCGTCGACGAGTACGAGGAGCTCCTCAACGAGAACCCAATTTTTCTTGATCGCACACTTGGTGTCGGCGTGCTCACCCCAGATGAGGTTAAGCAGTACGGCGTCACAGGCCCCGTAGCACGAGCATCGGGCGTCGACTGGGACCTTCGCAAGGTTGCCCCTTACTGCGGTATTGAACAGTACGACTTCGATGTGCCGCTGGGGAAGCATGGAGACTCCTTCGATAGATACAAGGTTCGCATTGATGAGATCCGCGAGTCCCTTCGTATTGCAGGCCAGATAGTCGAATCAATCCCTTTGGGGGATTTCCGCAGTACTGACGCCAAGGTCACTCCACCCCCCAGAGCGCGCATCAACGAATCGATGGAAGCCCTCATTCATCACTTCAAACTCTTTACCGAGGGTGCAAACGTGCCTCCTGGGACTGCATATCAATCCGTTGAAGGCCCCCGAGGTGAGATTGGTGCATACATAGTGTCCAAGGGAGGGCCAAAGCCGTGGCGCCTCCACTGGAGAGCCCCCTCCTTTGCAGCCGTCCAAGCTCTGCCTGCAATGATGACGGACTCTTTGATTGCAGATGTCATAGCGGCCCTCGCGTCTACAGATCCTGTACTGGGAGATGTCGACAGATGAGCGCAGTGATAGGCACCTGGAGCCCAGAGAGTCAGGAACGTGCAAAGGTGATCCTTGCAACGTACCCTGAGAAGCGCTCCGCGATCATGCCGCTCTTGTACCTTGCAAGCCTCGAACACGACTACGTGACCGAAGACGCAATGCGCGAAGTTGCAGAGCTGACGGGGATTACTCCCGTCCAGGTGCACTCCGTTGCCTCCTTCTACACGATGTTCAAGCGCGAGCCCGTTGGTGCCTATCTCGTCTCGGTGTGCACATCAATCTCCTGCTACTTGGTTGGAGCCGACGATGTCCTTGCTGCCGTTGAGTCCGCAGCCGGAGTCGATTCGGGGGCAATGACCCAGGACGGCGCTATCTCAGTAGAGCACGTCGAGTGCATTGGAGCATGTGGTGGCGCTCCGGCGGTGCAGGTCAATTACGAGCTGATTGAGGGAGTGACTCCCGAAAAGGCGGAGGCGCTCATCAAGTGGCTCACAGGCAGTGAGCCAGAGGTCGTGCTCGCCGATGAGATGCAGCAACTCTTTGGTGGGAGGCGCTCCTTTGAATGGGGCCCGACCGACGCTGAGGGGGCTATACGGCCGGTGCCTGCGTTCGGGCCATACGGGTCTGGAGAGGTGGGTCGATGACGGATCTCATCCTCACGAAGCGTATGAACGCCCACCCGGCCGACAGCCACACCCTGGCCAGGTATCTTGATACGGGTGGGTATGAGGCGCTCACGAAGGCTCTCACGGAGATGTCGAAAGAGGAGATCATTGGAGAGGTCAAAGCCTCCAATATGCGCGGCCGAGGAGGAGCAGGTTTTCCTACCGGGGTGAAGTGGGGATTCCTTGCTCCGGCCGAGCCCAGGTACCTCGTCGCGAACTGTGACGAATCGGAGCCAGGCACGTTTAATGACAGGCAACTCGTCGAGAGAGACCCGCACCAGCTCCTCGAGGGCATCATCATCTCAAGCTACGCGCTCGATGTGCATCACGCGTTCGTCTACATCCGAGGTGAATACCCCAAGGCTGCTCGCAGACTTCAGCGAGCAGTGGAGGAGGCATACGACGCGGGCTATCTCGGGCCTGATGTGCGGGGGAGCGGTTTCGCCCTCGACGTCACACTGCATCTGGGCGGGGGTGCCTACATCTGTGGTGAAGAGACAGCACTGCTCAACAGCCTCGAGGGGCGGCGCGGTGAGCCGAGGCTGAAACCTCCCTTCCCCGCAGTCGAGGGGTTGTACTCGAAGCCAACGATCGTGAACAACGTCGAATCGCTCGCGAACGTCCCATGGATCACGCTGAACGGCGGGTCAGCGTATGCTGCCATCGGCCCTGAGCGGTCATCCGGCACGAAGATGCTCAGCATGTCGGGCCACATCAACAAGCCCGGCAACTACGAGATCATCATGGGGATGACATGGCGTGAGCTGATCTACGATCTTGGCGGGGGAATCCCGGAGAACCGAGCATTGAAGGCGTGGATCCCTGGTGGTGCCTCGGCACCGTGGTTCGTTCCAAGTGAGCACATTGACACCCTCGTCTCATTCGATGACATTGCAGCGAACGGATCCATGATGGGTGCAGGGGCGGTGGTTGTTATGGATGAAACAACGAACGTCGTAGCCGTTGCTCACCGTATTCTCCGTTTCTTTGCCCACGAGTCCTGTGGCCAGTGCACTCCGTGTCGTGAAGGGACTTCGTGGCTTGAAGCCGTCCTTGAGCGCATCCTCGATGGTGGTGGCCGCCCCGAGGACATTGACCTCCTCCTCGACATCTCAGACAACATCTCGCCGGGCTTGCAGTGGCCCCCTCTGATGACCACGATCTGCCCGCTCGGCCCCTCTGCAGTCTCCCCAATTACCTCGATTACCCGTTGGTTCAGACCCGAGCTCGAAGCAATGATCGTACGACGGGAGGTCACTGTTGGCTGACAACTCCACCGTCTCGATCACTATCAACGGCGTCTTGCACGACGTGGCGCAGGGCGATCAGCTCATCACCGCGGCCGAGAGGGTGGGCGAGTACATCCCTCGGTTCTGTCATCACGACAAGCTCAAGCCGGTCGGGAAGTGCCGCATGTGTTTCGTTGAGGTCGAAGGCCCTCGCGGGAAGGCGTTGATGACTTCCTGCACCGTGCCAGTTACTGAGGGCATGGTCGTTCACACCCAGACCGCCGTCGTCAAGAAAGCCCAGGAGGGTGTCCTCGAGTTCCTGCTGATCAATCACCCCCTCGACTGCCCCGTCTGCGATAAGGGGGGGGAGTGCCCACTTCAGGATCAAGCGCTCGCATTCGGAGCTGGCGAGAGCCGTTTTATCGAGGAGAAACGCACTTTCATCAAGCCGATACCGGTCTCTGAACTGGTACTCCTCGACCGTGAACGGTGCGTGCTCTGCGATCGCTGTGTGCGCGTTGCTGACGACATTGCAGGCGACCCGCTCATCGAGTTCAACGACCGCGGCAACCACGTTCAGATCAACACGTTCCCTGACGAGCCATTCTCCTCATACTTCTCCGGGAACACCGTGCAGGTATGCCCTGTAGGCGCGCTCACCTCTATCGACTACCGCTTTAAGGCACGGCCGTGGGATCTTGAATCTGTACGCTCCGTCTCGCTCGTTGACGCGGTGCACTCGGCGGTTGATGTCCATGCTTCGCGCGGTGAGATTCTCAGGGTCTACGGTGCCGAGAACGATGCCGTGAACGAAGGGTGGCTCTCGGATAAGGACCGCTTCACGTTCTCAGCTCACAACTCCCCGGAGCGTATTACGACCCCGCTTGTGAGAGACGAGACAGGGTTTACGGAGACGTCTTGGCGAGAGGCAGTCGACGTGGTTGCAACACGTCTTGCTGGATGCGTCGGGACCGAGGTGGGAGCAATCGGGGGAGCGCACGGAACAAACGAGGAAGCGTTCGCACTGGGCAAGTTCATGCGAGCCGTCATTGGTTCCCCCCACATTGACGCACAGCTTGGTGACGGCTTCGATCCGCATCTCGCGGCTGCGGTTCTGCCTCGGGCAACGATTAACGACCTTGACGAAGCTGGAAGTATTCTTGTGTGGGGCCCGGATCTCAAAGAGACGCTCCCAGTTCTGTACTTGCGAGTCAGGAAGGCTGTGCGCAACGGTGCCTCACTCGTTGTCGTTGCACCGTACCCGACAGGTCTCGACACGATCGCCACCCATGCTGTGCGCTACCGGGCAGGGTCGGGACCTGAGATCTTGCGCAAGTTAACGCGAGGAGATGGCGTCTATGAGGACGTTGCCAAGACTCTTGGACGCGGACCGGTTGTTGCGCTCGTCGGGCGCAGCTCGATTGCTGAGAGCAACCTCTTGGTCGAAGCAGTAGCGGCGTTCGGAAGGTCGCTTCCGGATGCCAAACTTCTCCCCCTCCTCACCCGTTCCAACGTGTTCGGTGCCCTTGATATGGGGCTTGCTCCGACGCTCCTGCCTGGGAGGGTGAGTACCGGTGATGCATCACGGAGTTCGGCACTCACAGAGATGTGGGGACCACTCCCCGACGCTGTTGGTAAGGACACGGCTGGGATACTCGAAGCACTCAGCGAGAGCGAGCTACGCGCGCTGATACTTGTTGGCTCGGACCCTATCTTGGAGTACCCCGACCCCGGCCTCGCCGCGAGGGCTCTCGACACAGCGGAGTTCGTTGTTGCCTTCGACTCCTTCATGACGGCCTCAACTCGCAAAGCAGACGTCATTCTGCCGCTCGCACCTTGGGGGGAGGTTGACGGCACCGTCACCAACCTTGAAGGGCGCGTCCAACGGCTCCGCTCTTCTGTGCGACAGCAGGGCAGGTCGGTCTCGACTGCTGTAGCTCTCGACGACATCGCGCGCGCAATGGGTGCTGAACTTGGTGCTTCAGAGTGGAGCCTCATAAACAAGGAGATAGCCACAGTTGCTCCAGCCTACGCAGGCATGACCTCGGAGTATCTGACATTCGAGGCAGGAGAGGAAGGCGCGATTGCTCCGCTGAGCAACGCAGACCAACCCCTCGGGTACATCCCTGTTGCAGTGACCGTACCTGTGGTCACCGACAGGTTCACGCTCCATGTTGCTCCAGCAATGTACGACGCGGACGTCCTTGTGCACCACTCGGAGACACTCCGCGGTCTCGTGGAGCCTGACGTTGTGCGGATGCACCCCAAGGATGCTGCTTCGCTCACCGTTGCAGAGGGTGATCCGATCATTGCAGGAGGGGTGGAGCTGCCCGTGAGAATCGACCCAGATGTCCCGGAGCGCTCCATCGTCCTGACCCGCAACCTTGCACCAGCCAGGGAGATCGTTGCGTCCGAGACGATCCGCATCGAGATGACTCGAGTATCGACATGATCATGTTCATTGAAGCAAGCATCCGGGTCGTGTTTGCTTTCGGCTTTCTGATGGTGACCGTGCTGCTCCTCGTCTGGGTAGAGCGCAAGTTCGTCTCTGACCTCCAGAACAGGATCGGTCCGGAGAGAGCTGGGCCGTTCGGGATTCTCCAAACCCTCGCAGATGGACTCAAGAGTTTCTTCAAGGAAGGCATCACTCCAAGCCAGGCTCACCCCGTCCTCTTCATTGCAGCGCCAGTCCTTGCCTTACTTATTGCTTTCTTGACCTTCCTCGTGATCCCTATCGGGGCACCGATCGAGATCGGAGGGGTGACGTACGACCTGGTAGTCATGGATCTCAATGTCGGCCTCTTGTACTTCCTCGCTATGTCCTCGATTGGTGTGTACGCAATCACGCTTGCTGGATGGTCGTCGGGATCCAAATACCCCCTCCTCGGATCGGTGAGAGCATCGGCTCAGATGATCTCGTACGAGGCAGCCATGGGTCTTGCTCTCATCCCCGTTGTGATGTTTGCGGGTTCACTCTCCATTGTTTCGATCGTAGAGGCTCAACAGGGAACCTTTGGCGGCTTCCTCCCTGCCTGGAATATCATCCTGTTCCCCTCCTTCGTGATCTTTCTTATCGCGGGGTTTGCTGAAACGAACCGAGCTCCCTTCGACCTTGCGGAGGCGGAACAAGAGATCGTGGGGGGGTTCCACACCGAGTACTCCGGTATGCGCTTCGCCCTCTTCTTCCTTGCTGAGTACGTCAATGTGTTCAACATTGCTGCCCTCACAACTGTGCTCTTCCTCGGCGGCTGGGCCGGACCTCTCTTCGGTCCCCCCGTGGTGCAGATGTTCCTCCCGGTATTCTGGTTCCTGCTAAAGACGTGGATCATCATCCTCTTCTTCGTGTGGGTGCGTGCAAGCCTGCCCCGCATGCGCTACGACCAACTCATGGACTTCGGATGGAAGAAGTTGATCCCTGTCTCTCTGGTGTGGATTATTCTTGTTGCCGTTGCCCTCGGGTTCCGTGAGTTTGGGATGCCATGGTCATGAGAAGGAGAGATCGATGAGCTGGTTCGCTGACCTCCTTGGGCCGTTCCGTGGGTTTGCAGTCACGCTGCGCCAGGTGACACGGCCCCGTCTCACGATCAGATACCCTCAAGAGAAGCGGGTCAAGCCTCAGCGCTTCCATGGACGTCACGTACTGAATCGGAACCTCGATGGCACCGAGAAATGCATCGGATGCCAGCTCTGTGCAGGTGTATGTCCTGCAAAATGCATCTACGTGCGTGGAGCTGACAATCCCCCCGATGAGCCTGTGAGCGAAGGGGAGCGGTACGGGTTCGTCTATGAGATCAACATGCTTCGCTGTATTTTCTGTGCCCTCTGTGTTGAGGCATGCCCGACTGAGGCAATCACGATGACTCACCTCTTCGAGATGTCCACAACAGAGCGTGATGAAGCAATCTACACCAAAGATGAGCTCCTCGTTGAACCGGATGGAACTCCGAACCATCCTCAACCCGATTCACCGCTCATTGACCTCAAGGAACTGAGAATCGGTGATGGTTGGATGCGAGCAACCTCACCCTCTGGACGTGCTGACTACGCAGGTGTCGTGCAGTGGTCCCCCTCGGCGCGAACAGGGGCGCTCCCAGCCGAGAAGGGCCAGTCCAGATCTCCGAACGAGGAACGGCCGGAGACCGAAGAGGAGACACAGGAGGATCCCGATGGCTGAAACAATGGTATTCATCATCTTTGCTGCTGTCTCTCTTGTTGGAGCAGTATGGATGGTGACAGCAGCAAACCCGGTGCACTCTGCAATTGGGCTTCTCGCTGTGATGTTCTCTATTGCTGTCTTCTATGTGATGCTCGACGCACACTTCGTCGCGGCGGTACAGGTGATCATCTACGCCGGTGCTGTGATGACTCTCTTCCTCTTCGTCATCATGTTGATAGGAGTCGATCGCCACGATACCTATGGTGCACCAGCTCTCCTTCAGCGCGTCATGACAGTGGTCGTCGCTGCCGGGTTCTTTACTGCAATCGCTCTTGCTGGCCGCTCAGCCTGGATCACCGGCTCAGCAGCGTTCGGTTCCCCCACCCTCAACGGCACCGCTGAGGCTGTTGCAGACGAGCTCTTCGGCACATGGATGGTCGCGTTCCTCTCAACGATCATGCTCTTGACCATTGCTGCTATGGGAACTATTGTTCTGGCTTACTTCCAAGAGGGGACGCCAGACGAGGAGGTGTCCCCATGATCGTCTCAACGGTCTGGTTCCTCCTCCTCGCAGCAGCGTTGTTCTCGATTGGTGTAGCGGGTGTCCTCATCCGGAGGAATGCGCTCGTCATGTTCATGTCAATCGAGTTGATGCTCAACGCCGTGAATCTCACATTTATTGCTGTGGCACATGAGCTCGGCCTTATCGAGGGGCACGTTGCTGTGCTCTTCATCATGGTTATCGCTGCTACTGAGGTGACGGTCGGCCTTGCAATTGTTATTGCAGTCTTCCGAACAAGGTCGAGCGCCGACGTTGACGATCTCTCCGAGATGAAGGGATAGCTGTGACCGAACTTCTCTGGCTCGTCATTGCGCTCCCTCTTGCAGGTGCAGTCATCAACCTCTTCTTCGGCAAGCGTCTCGGCCAACCTCTTGCAGGGTGGATTGCAGTCGGCGCCGTCGTAGCGGCCTGGGCAGTCGCCGTGCCTGCAACGTGGGCGTTCGTGACAGGAACGGGGCAAGTCGAGGTGATCTATCTCTTCTCATGGATCCCGATTGTTGGGGCAGACGCCGCGATCCTGTGGGATCCGCTCTCTGCGCTCATGACGATGGTGGTCACAGGCATTGGAGCACTGATCCACGTCTACTCGGTCGGTTACATGGCCGGGGATGACCGATTCCCACGATTCTTCGCATTCCTCAACTTGTTCATTGCTTCGATGATGATTCTTGTGCTGTCGTCGAACTTTGCAATGATGTTCGTTGGCTGGGAGCTCGTCGGGCTCTCCTCGTACCTCCTCATCTCTTTCTGGTTCCAGAAACCCGAAGCCGCTGCTGCTGGAAGGAAGGCATTCGTCGTCAACCGCATTGGTGACTGGGGCTTCCTCGTAGCGTTGATGATCATCTTCGCGAAGTTCGGCACATTCGACTTCCACACCATTTTCGGCTCTGCTGCAGGGGTGCTCACCGTTGGTGCTGCAACAGCAATCACCTTGTTGCTGTTTGTGGGTGCTGCAGGCAAGTCGGCACAGATCCCATTGTACATCTGGCTCCCGGACGCTATGGAGGGGCCGACCCCGGTCTCGGCTCTCATCCACGCAGCAACGATGGTCACTGCTGGTGTGTTCATGATTGCAAGGGCTGCAGTGCTCTTCGAGCTTGCAACGGTCACTGGGGCGCTTATCGCGGTGATCGGGATGATGACTGCGCTCCTTGGTGCCGTGATTGCTCTCTCTCAGCGCGACATCAAGAAGGTGCTTGCGTACTCGACGATCAGCCAGCTCGGCTACATGGTGTTCGCCGTGGGTATCGGTGCATACACCATCGGCATCTTCCATCTCACCACCCACGCTTTCTTCAAGGCACTCCTCTTCCTTGGTGCGGGTTCGGTGATCCACGCAATGGCCGGCGAACAGGATATGCGCAAGATGGGAGGCCTCCGTTCGAAGTTGCCGATCACGTTCGTTGTTATGGCTATCGGATGGCTTGCTATATCAGGCATCTTCCCCTTCGCCGGGTTCTGGTCGAAGGACGAGATCCTGGCGGCAGCATTCGCGAAGGGGGGTGCCTACTTGGTGCTCTGGGTTGTGGGGCTCGTCGTTGCTCTGTTGACTGCCTTTTATATGACGCGACTCTTCGTGATGACATTCCTTGGAGAGCCGCGATGGGCTGAAGGGACTCACCCGCATGAGTCACCACCCACGATGACGATTCCCCTCATCATCCTTGCTCTCTTCTCCGTGTTTGCAGGGCTCGTGAACACTCCTTTCCGCCTCGGCCTGAAGCATTATCTTGAACCGGCTTTTGCTGGAGTGGTCCAGTACAAGGGCCTCACCATGGGCACCATTGTCATGCTTGCGGGAGTCGCTCTTGCCGTGGCGGTTGCGGGTATTGCTTGGGGATGGATCGTCTACTCACGTGATGAGCTCCCGGCAGAGGAGGGGGCGTTCTGGCGGCGCTCTCGTGAAGCGTTCTCCGTTGATGAGTTCTACGGTCGTTCGATCGTGGTGCCGGGTAGGAGGGTGTCTGAGTGGGCAGCTGTAACGATGGATCCGAAGGTGATTGACGGTGCCGCGCACGGTATTGCGGGGGGTGTGCGGCGCTTCGGCTCTGTATTGAGCAGGCTTCAAACCGGGCAGGTTCGTGGCTATGCAGGTGGTGTGGCGGTTGGAGGGATGATCCTCATCTTTGCACTCCTCGCTCTTGGAGGTGGATTCTGATGCCTGTGCTTACCCTTCTCATAGCTCTCCCTCTCGTTGGAGCAATCGTGGTTGCTCTGCTCCCCAAGCGGCGCACCGAACTGGTATTCCCGATTGCCCTTGCAATGTCCTTCCCCCCCCTTGCGGTGGCGTTGTACATCTTGGTGAACTTCCAGACAGGTGAAGCGGGATTCCAGTTCACCGAGAACGTTGTGTTCTCCGAAGCGTTCGGTATTGGATGGAGAATGGGAGTCGACGGCATCTCGCTCTTCATGGTTCTTCTCACCGCCATTCTCTTCCCGATCAGCATCGCGGCTTCGCGCTCAATCACCGAGAGGGTCAAGTCGTACATGGTGCTGCTCTTGATCCTCCAGACAGGAGTCTTCGGCGTCTTCCTCTCCCTTGATCTCTTCATCTTCTTCGCATTCTTCGAGATCGTGCTCATCCCTATGTACCTACTCATCTCGATCTGGGGCTCACAGAACCGTGCGTACGCGTCGATCAAGTTCGTTCTCTTTACTGCAACCGGCTCGGCGTTCCTCCTTGCGTCGATCATTGCTCTGGCTGTGATCACTGGTGGCCAGACCGGGATGCTGGCAAACTTCGATTTCGCAGCGATGCTCGGTACGGAGCTCTCTTCGACAGCCCAGATGGTGCTGTTTGCAGGATTCGGAATTGCTTTTTTGATCAAGGTTCCGCTCTTCCCCTTCCACACATGGCTCGCTGATGCCCACACGGAGGCACCAACGGCAGGTTCAGTCATCCTTGCAGGCGTCCTCCTCAAGTTAGGTGCCTATGGGTTGCTGCGATTCAACCTCACACTCTTCCCCGAGGCCGCTGTTGCATTTGCACTCCCACTCGCGGTGCTCGGTGTTATCGGGATCGTCTATGGGGCAGCACTCGCCATTGTCCAGCCCGACATCAAGCGACTCATTGCTTACTCCTCGGTCAGCCACATGGGATTCATCGTGCTCGGCACGTTCGCGTTCACGACCCAGGCACTCTCTGGGTCAGTCTTCCTCATGATCAGTCACGGTCTCACAACGGGAGTGCTCTTCTTGTTGATCGGCATGATCTACGAGCGCACTCACACCCGTCTTATTGCTGACTACGGAGGCCTTGCCAAGGTGATGCCTATCTTTGCTGGCATCTTCCTCTTTGCAGCCCTCGCATCAGCAGGCTTGCCTGGCCTCTCTGGATTTGTTGGAGAGTTCGCCATCCTGATCGGTTCATACCTCACGCTGCCTGTACTCGCGATAATTGCTACCTCCGGGGTGGTTCTTGCAGCGATCTATCTGTTGTGGGCGTACGAGAGGATGTTCACAGGGCCGGTGACCAACTCCAAACTTGAAGCACTCAGAGACCTCGGCTTCCGGGAGGTTGCGATTCTTGTGCCGCTTCTACTCCTCATCATTGGCATGGGCGTCTACCCGAAGCCGGTACTCGAGCGCATCGAGCCATCGGTCGGGGTCATCCTCGACCGCATCGAAGCTACCACCGACTTTGAGGTTCCGCCCCAAGGCCGAGTATCAGGAGTGAGTGACGTGGAGTACGGCGTTGTCACTCCCGAGCCGAGTCTGCCTGAGCTAAGTCTTCTCGACTCCGGAGGGGGGAGCTGATGGAGAACGCAGCCTTCCTCCCCGTTGCTTTCGAGGTCATCATGATCGTCGGGGCGCTCCTCGTGCTCCTGGTAGCAGTCATTGCCGAGAAGAAGCGGAGTGTGTGGGCACCAATTGCGGGCATTGCATATCTCGGCGCCGCGGGTGCTGGCGTTCTGCAGTGGCGAGCGGTCACTGAGGGTGGCGGCGGGCTCTTCTTCTCGACACCTGATATGGTGATCATGCGATCTCCAATGGTTGTCATGGACGGATTCTCCGCGTTCGCTGCGGTCGTGCTCGGTCTCCTTGGATTCGTGGCACTCCTGGGTTCGTGGGACCTCATTGTCAGTCTCGGGAAGCGCTCACCGGAGTTCGTTGCGCTCGGCATGCTCGCCGTTGCGGGGTTGCACATGATGACCGCAACTCCGAACCTCATTCTGATCTTCATCGGCCTTGAGACGGCGTCGCTCAGCTTCTACATCCTTGCGGGGTACATCAGGGGCTCACGGGAGTCTGACGAATCTGCGCTGAAGTATTACCTGCTCGGATCGCTCTCCTCGGTGATATTCCTCTACGGCGTCGCCCTCACCTTCGCTGCAACCGGTTCGTTGTCGATATACGGAGCGAACTCGATCAAGAACTTCTTTGCTGCCAACCTTGTCACCGAGCCCGGGATCCTCCTTGCAGGGTTGGCGCTGATGCTCACCGGACTCTTCTTCAAGGTCTCCGCGGCGCCCTTCCACCAGTGGGCGCCGGATGTGTACCAGGGAGCGCCGACCGGTGCCATTGGGTTGATGGCTGCCGGTGTCAAGGTTGCTGGGTTTGCGGTGCTTGCACGGATCTTCATGGGTGGCTTCATCTCTCAGATCGATGTCTGGGCACCGATCATTGCGGTAGTAGCGGCGATCTCGATGGTTGTCGGCACAGCTATGGCTCTCGTCCAGACAGACCTCAAACGATTGCTCGCCTACTCCGGTGTAGCCCACGCTGGATACATTCTCGCGACGATGGTTGGGGGCGTCGAGGGTATTCCTCCAATGTGGTTCTACGTCTCCACGTACGCGTTCATGGTGATCGGGGCGTTCACTGTCATCTCGGTTGTTCACGGTCCCGCGTCGGGGAGTGTGCCGATTGCGTCCCTCAAGGGTCTCGCGAAGAGGTCCCCTGAGATGGGGTGGTTGCTTGCAATCATCATGCTCGGCTTGTCAGGTATGCCCTTCTTTGCAGGATTTGTTGGGAAGATACTCGCCTTCGTGATCGCGGGCGAAGCCGGATTCCTGTGGCTCGTCGTCATTGGGACGCTGGCAACAGTTGTTGGGCTTGCGTTCTATCTGCGAGTGATCGCCACGATATTCGCGGACGAAGACACCGACGAGAAGGTCGTGGCGAGCACTTCAGCGAGAATCGCGGTTGCAATCTCGGCAGCAGTAACTGTTTTCTTTGGTATCGTGCCATGGCCCCTCCTTGATGTGGTACGTGAAGCACTCCCTCTCTAGACGCAGAGTCAGCACAGAGCGCCGATACTTCGGACTCGGGCTTGTCGCCGTCCTGGCTGTCGCCCTCCCTTCAATCACGACCTTCGGTGCACTGATTGCAACGAACCATTACATCGTGCGGTCCCATGATGTCGTGGTGGAAGATCAGTACGTCACGGCCACATCAGTCCAGATAGAGGGCCTTGTCGACGCCGACATGACGATCTTTACGGGGAGCCTCATCATCACAGGGGAAGTCACCGGCACCGTCACTGTGTTCACTTCAGGGACGGTGACGATTGCTGAGGGAGGCTCGATCGGGGGGTCTCTGCAGGGTGTTGCAGCGAGCGTGCACGTCTCGGGGGCTATTGGTGGTGACGTATTTGTTGGAGCGGCACCGATCGTGGTTGATTCCACCGGTGTTGTTGGTGGTGACCTCATGGCCTTTGGTGGCATGCTCACTGTTACAGGAGAGGTAGGGGGAGATGTCCTCGGCTACATGCTACGTACCACCGTTTCTGGCAGTATCGGCCGTGACCTCGATATTGCAACGCAGAGCCTGGATATTGAGGCACCTGCAGTGATCGGTGGCGATGTGCTGTACAGGTCACCAGCAGATGCTGAGATTGATCCGGATGCAGAGATTGCCGGTACGATCACCCACCTCCCGACGCAGGGGAACTTCCTGTTCGGCGTGATCCTGACTCTGGCCAACGTGGTCACGTTCATGGGATTCCTTGTGGCAGGCCTGATAGCGCTCTGGATGTTCCGAACGTCGAGTAGCCGCGCCGTGGGGCGCATGCTCACGAGACCGATTCGCACGCTCCTCGTCGGCCTCGCCACGGTGATTGCTGGCCCCGTCGTCATCGTGCTCCTCGCAATGACGCTCGTGGGGTTGCCACTTGCAGTAATCGGGGTGATGTTTGCTGGTATAGCGTTCATCATTGGGCCGGTTCCTGCAGTGACAGCTCTCGGGAATCGCATTCTCTTTAACCGCGGAGGGCTTCTCGGTGCTTTCGTCGTGGGTGCTGTGGTTTGGCGCCTTGCTATCTGGTTGATCCCGGCTGTTGGCGGGATTATCTACCTCATAGCTCTCGTCTGGGGTATTGGAGCGTGGGTAACAGGTTTTGCAGCCACACGCCGGGGTGACCCGATGCCGCCAGTGCTGGTGCCAGCATCGATCGTCGTCAAAGAGGAGATCCCTCAGGAGTGGACGCCGCCTCTTGCTCCCCGTCGAGATGAGCCACTTCCACCCCCGGAAGAGAGTGATGCTCCCAGTGATGATACCGAGACCCCAATCGTGCCTCCGGAGGAGACGGACGATTGGGGCCTCCCTCTGCGTTAGTCGGAACCACCAAGAGCACCTCTTCCCCTCCCCACTGTGATTCCTTATCT